>CAZXAV010000001.1:0-53721 GCA_964638195.1 uncultured Prevotella sp.
CGCCGGCACAGTAATGTCAATCAACGGGTCGTGTTTTAATTTTTCGTTGACCGCCTTAGCACGTAATTCGGCTTGCTTTTGGAAAAATTTTGTTTCAATCGTGCGTTTTAATTCGTTTAAGCGTTTCCCGGCTTCGGCGCGTTGTTCCGCCAACAAATCTTTCAAACCCGCCAACATCTGTGTCAACTTCCCCGTTTTTGAAAGATAATTTTTGTGGAACACCGCCAAATCGGCTTCAGTTTGGATTTGTTCCAACTCTTTTTCCATGTCGTCCATATAGCTTTCAGTATGCCATATCTTTGAAATATTGTAAATATTTATTCAAGCACGAATTGCGTTTCTTGGTGTATGTGTTGTTAACCATTTTTTGGACGTTTTCTTGTTTGCCGACCAACATAACCAACCGCTTCGCCCTTGTCACCGCGGTATACAGCAAATTACGCGTCATAATCATGTACGCCCCCGATACGACAGGAATGACTACCGCGTCAAATTCGCAACCTTGGCTTTTGTGCACAGTAATCGCATACGACAAAGTCAACGCCGCCAATTCGGAACGCGGATAAATGGTGACCCGTCCGTCTTCCAATTCGACAGTGATTTCGCCACTAAATTTGTTAATTTCGACGATTTTGCCGATGTCACCGTTGAATATACCTTTCCCCTCTTCGTGGTTCTTGACCCACTCTTGCTTATAATTGTTGACCGTATGCATCACGCGGTCACCTTGGCGGAAAATGGTTTCCCCGTACAACAATTCGGCTTTGTCGGGTGCGGGCGGATTGATTATTGCTTGCAAGCATTTATTCAAGTTAATCACCCCGGCGGCACCCAACTTCATGGGGGCTAAGACTTGCACTTTACTGGTATCAACCCCAAGATATTGTGGTAATCGTGACGAACATAACCCCAATATCTCGTTTTTAATCATTTCCGGGGTTTCCGCACTGCTGTAAAAGAAATCCGAACTTTGGTTATCAAGCAAAGGCATTTCACCGTTGTTAATGCGGTGGGCGTTGATGGCAATGGTCGCGTTTTCCCCCGTGCGGTAAATTTGGGTCAAGCGGATAGTCGGCACTACCCCAGATTCGATAATGTCCGCCAAAACATTGCCCGCCCCGACCGACGGCAACTGGTCACTGTCCCCGATAAATACGACTTTGGTGCCCGCCAAAATTTTTCTTAACAATGATGCGGTCAGCAAACAATCACACATGGAAACTTCGTCGACAATCACCATGTCTTGGGTAATGAAACTGTCGTGCGGGTTGTGAGAGAATTTTTCCAAACAACGGTGAATTGTCATGGCGGACTGTCCCGTGGTTTCTTCAATGCGTTTGGCGGCACGTCCCGTCGGCGCTAACATCTGGGTGCTGAGTTCGTTGGCGCGGTTAATATATAAGATGGCTTTGATAATCGTGGTTTTACCCGTGCCCGGTCCGCCCGTAATCACAGTCACACCGCCCGTCACCGCTTGCTTGATTGCCAGTTTTTGGGTCGCGTGGAAAGTAATCCCCTGCAAACTTTCGTAGTGGTCAATCAAATCATCCACGTTGTCGGGTTGCTTGGGTTCTTGCATCAATAACAGCAATTTTTGTGCAATGGCTTTTTCCGCGTTGAAAAAACGGATTAACTGCAAACCTTGCACACCGTCGACGTCGACCGCTACCACAATGCGGTCAATGCACAATTCGTTGACAATCGTGTTGAACGTCGGGGTCAAGTCTTCCATTTTGATGCGTAATAAATGACAGACTTTACTGATCAAATCGGGCAACGTGACATAAGTGTGTCCGTCGGTTTCGGCGCTGACTTTCAGAATGTGCACTACCCCGGCGCGGACGCGGAAAGTCCCGTTATAACTGACGCCCAGTTTTTTTGCCATGTTGTCCGCGGTTGTGAAGCCCACCCCGTCGATGGTTTCGATTAACACGTACGGGTTTTTGGCAACAGTGGCAATCGTGTCTTTGCCGTATTGTTGGTAAATTTTTAGTGACAGATTCAAACTGATTTCAAAACGGTACAGCCACATCATGACGGACTGCATTTCGCGCACCGCCATGTAGTTGTCGGCAATGCTTTGGGCTTTTTGGGGTGAAATGCCACGGATTTGGGTCAAATCTTGCGGGCGGGTTTCAATGACCGCGATGGTTTCCATGCCGAATTTTTTAACAATTTTACGCGCGGTGGCAGGTCCGACCCCTTTCAATAAGCCGCCGCCCAAGAACGCCAAAATCTTGTCTTCGCTGTCGGGTGGCATCAAAGTCATTTCGGTAAACGCGAATTGTTTGCCGTGTTTGGCGTTGTTGACAAATTCGCCGACAAACTTATATTCCGCGCCAACCGACACCAACGGCACGACCCCGACGGCGGTTAAATTGTTATCCAACCGCAAAACGCGATACCCCGTTTCTTCGTTCGCAAAAACAACCGACGACACCGTCCCTTGAATAACCATTTTCACCATAATTATATAATTCAATCTTGACATTGGCAATGAAATGATGTATATTAGACCTTATGAACAAATTATCAAAAATCAATGAACAAATGATTAACAAAAGCAATTTGAAAGACATTTTGAAAAAAGGTGTCCAAATCGGTGTTTTGAGTGCGGCTTTGGCAAGCAGCGCCGTCATGGGAACGGGTTGCGCCCAACCGACCGACGGAACCACGATTGGAAAAGGTGAACCTACGGTCAGCAAAAACTACGCTACCCCAACCACTGAAAATATTGGCAACTACTTCACCATTCACAAATTTGTGGGTGAAAACGACCAAATCGGACGTGGCACTGCGGTGCAAGACGTCAACCACTACTTGGGTGAAGCCGAAACTTACATCAAAGGTTTGGCGAACGGTTTCAATCAACCCGAAAAATTCCAACCTTTAATCAATGCTTTACAAAGCAACAGAGAATACAACGTTGATGGTCCTGATGGTGCCCAAAAACTTGATGCCATTATCAATGGTGCTTTCTCACCTTGTGAAGCCTATATGGTTCAAATTATTGATAATTTGGGCGGTTACTATGGTAATGCCGAAAAAAATCTTTTTGAACGTGAAGCATTTGAACAATGTTACCGTGTACTTGCCAACGAAGCATACTACAAAGGTTATGGTGCCGACAGAAATAAGGTAAAAGACTATTATGAAAATGAAAAGAAAAAACTTATCACAGTTTGGTCACCAGAAGAAAATGAATTCCTTACTGCTAATTTAATTAACGTGTACCAAAATAATAATTTTACCCCAATTACCTACGATATCGATAGTTTATTAGGGAAAGCCGCCACCAAAATGGGTGTTAACAAATTGGATTTACGCAAAGTGGTTAACATTGCTTTGGCGGGTGAATCTTTACACGCGATGCATGATTTAACTGGCAATCTTTTGAACCACAAACAAGAAAATATGATGTATAACCCAGTCCTTAAAATGCAACGCGAAACAAACAGACTTTACTACGAAGTTGAACAATATCAAACAACATCGTTAGAACGTTAAACCAAATTAACAATACAAACAAAAAGGACGGTACACCACCGCCCTTTTTGATTGATGTTAATTATGCCGCGGTCTTTTCCTTTTCTTTGCCCCAACCGTTGGCATAGACACCGTCACCCAAAGATGCACCGTCCACGGGTGACTTGGTACCGTCATAGTTGTTCCAGAAGTTGGTCACCAAGTAGGTTTTCTTGACTTCGGTCACACCATCACGTTCCCCTTCCCCGTCGTAAAATTCTTGGAAGTTGCAAATCCAATCCGCTTGTCCGTTCTTCGCCCAGTATTTCATGTAATTGAAGTAACCCGCGTAACCATTGGTTTCGGAATAAACCGATTTAATCATTTTGCAGGCTTTTTCAAAATAATCGTACGGAATATATAATTGGGCATATTTTTTCTCTGGCACATCTTTGATGGTGTACTCGTGGTGTCTGGTCCATTTAATGAACCACCATCCCACGGTATACGGGACACTATAATTAACGTTACTGATTTTGGTTTCGTCAAGTGGTAAATAATAACAAGTATTATTCTTGTCTCCAGTATCCTCTGCCGACTTAAAGCCCGCTTTTCGAGTAATATTAGCAAACCAACTGGGCAAATCATAAACATCAGATGCAGGTTGATAGCCCACGTATTGCGCCCAACGAATCATGGCATAGGCGGCGTGGCTGGTATCGGTACATTTTTGGGGAGTGGGTTTATTTTCATACACGGGATTGCCGTTTGCGTCAACTTCTGGCGTTTTTCCATCCTCTTTCATTTTCGGAATCATTTCGCCTTCCGCCAAACCACCACAATACAAAGTACAAGCCTTAGCAAATCGTTCGTCTTGAATCAAAGTTTGTGCTTGACCAAAAATCGAATCGACATTATCCAAGCGCACATAACGGGTTTCGACTTCGCGGAAGTTATAGCGTTCATTGTATTCAAAGCGTTCTTGATAGGGACGTTGATAATCTTCGGGCATCGGGTATTTACAATTGTCATCATATTCATTTTTGTTGTCGACTTTTTTGGTGGTTTGATTTTCACCTTCGCCAACCGTCATATCGGGAATTGGCCAGTCATAATATTTCAGCATGTTCCAATAGTAATTATCACCATAATTGTCTTTATGATCTTTATAATCCTTGGTACCTTTATAATAATTCAAGGTATAGTTTTTATCAATCAACGTACCCGTTTCTTCATCCGACGTTTGTTCACCACTGCTGTAAATTTTCGGGAAGACCGTGGTGCTGATTTGACGTTTGTAAATGGGGGCAACAATCGGGTCTTGTCCCGCGGTTGAGTTACCAAGTTTTGCCAAATATTCCACGTTGTTTTCGTATTTTTCCATGCGTTTCCATACCGCAAACGCGTCAATGGTCAACCAACCATCGGTTGAGGTCATGGTTTTGGTCTCACCAGTTTCTTCGTTGGTGTATTCGTATTCACCACGTGCCGCCAAGTACTCGTCACTGTTCGCGTAGATGTTAATCCATTCGCAATAATCACGGTAAGTCATAAACGGGATACCGCCTTTGTTGAACCAGTCACGACGGTAGATAATCAAATCCGTTGTACGGTCACCTTGGGTGACACCTTCATAGAAAATGTCGGTACGTACGGTTTGGTCCAAAACCCAACGGAAATCGGTAGCACTGTCGGCGGCACCAAAGAATTCGTCTTGGTCCAATTGCTTGCTGACGTAATAGACGTAATGGTTCAAACGGAAATATTTGTCCAATTCTACGTTTGTCGTACCTTGTTTAATCACCTTATAATAATACTTTTGTGCCCAAAGGATGTAATCCGCGGTGGTATGTTCAGATTTCAACAAGGTCAAGAATGCCTCGCGGTCCGAACCAAATTCCATTGCCTCCGCCAATTCATTTTCCGTGGTCACTTTTTCCAAGAATTCCATTGACCTAGCAGCATATGGGAATGGTTTGCGGAAAGGTGTGTTTTCCACGGGAAGACCCGCCGAAATGGTGGCGTTATCAATCACGGTGGTGTTTTCGGCATCCTTGTTGTACAGTTTCAAGAAGACCAAATAATCGGCATAGGTACTGTTCCAGACACCGTTCACGAAACGCGAACCCAAAACGATTTTGGTGTATTCATCGGTGGTGAATGGGTCATTGACACTGGCATTGGCGAAACCAGATTTACCGCCGCCCTTATCTTCGGGCATATCCGCAGTCCAGTCGTCCGCCAAAGTGTAACCAGTTTTACGGTAAGTATACGGTTTTTCGCCACCCGTTGCCAAGACGCGGCTGTCGACGGGGATGGTTTGGGTCATGGCATGGGCTTTAATTTGGTCAAAGTTTTCGGCGCTGAAACCTTGGTGACGCCACCACAGGACTTCTTCCAAGTAATCGGAGTAATTGGCGCTTGCGTCTTGGCTGTTATCCGCAATCGTAACGACACGGTTCAAGGTCGGCATAATTTGACGGACAATCTTATAGTAGCCGTTGACATTGCCAGATTCGTCTTTGGAATAGAAATCGGGTTCTTCGTTGGCTTCGACTTTGTAAAGCAACAAGATGTCTTTATCGGCGCTACGCGAAGACAATTCACCACCCGTGCTTGAATACACCGCTTTACCGAACATTTTGTTACCGTCAATATCCACGTACATGGCGGCACCACGATCTTTGGAGATGTCTTCGGACAATTCAATCAAACTGCCCACGGTATAATAGATTGCACCATCACCGTTGAGGAACTTTGCATTGGGGGTGGTATTAAACGACCAGACACCAACCGGTTCACCCGTCGTCCATTTAGAATCGGAATTGACGTCCGAAATCCATTGACCTTGGTCAAGAATTTGGGCAGAAGTTTGGTAAACGGCACGGACGTTACCATTGCCCGCAGAACTCAAAATGTTGCCATATGTCGTTGCCGACAACGCATATTGGAAATCGTACATACCGTCGTCACGTTTGAAGTATTGACGGATAAAGTCGACTTGTTGAGACGTCCAGTGGTATTGTTCGCATTTCAATTCAAAGATGTAATTATCAACTGCATCCCATGACGGTGTACGTTTCAACAACGCGTTCAAGCTGCCGCCCATACCAATCATTTCTTTGTATTTGGCAATCGACAAACCGTGGCTGATTTTCGCGCTTAAATAGTTTTCCAATGCCGTCCAGTGGTTGTCACCATAAGAAATCACACCATTTTCCGAAACCACTTCGTCAGCCACCAAGTACCAACCTAAGGGGTCTGAAATCCATTTCAAGGTAATACCACCAATATCACTGATACGCGCACCACCGCCGCCTTCTGACGCCAAATGACCGGTTTTGACCCATGCTTCTTCATTTTTCATTACGACCGCTTCTTCGTTTGCCATCATGAAGATAAATTCTGGCACGGTCAACAACATACCCGACGAAGTTTCCATCATTGAATTCAAGTACAGATACGACACATAGCCTTTATCACCCGTTGCCGGGAAATCGCGCGGCACGGAGTAAGTGTAAGACACCGAGGTTGCCGAAGTCTTGTCAGTATATTTGTAATCGGTTTTGCCGTACATATGGGTCATGTAGTAATAATATTGCGCCAAGGACATTTGCCAACCGCTGTTGACACGGAACGCGTTGTCTTCCGAATCCAATTCGTTCACGTAGTTAATGTAAATTTGCAAGGGGTCTTGGTTGGTGTATTGTTTACTGTCGGACATGTTTTTGACCAATTCGATAAAGTCTTTATTGTTGGAAATCCTGATATTGCCGTCTTGCGCGGTGTATTCGACCGCCAAGGCGTACGGGTATACCATGTCCGCCAAACGGGTGCTGTACTTACTTGCCAAAGCACGGTACAGGTTGGTGTATTCCGTGGCTTCCATATCTATCGCACTGGCGAATTGTTTGAGCACCAAATAGTTTTCGTATTGCGTCCATGTGAAGTTAGCATTTTGTGTGCCCGCAATGGTTTGACTGTTGGTAGTAACGTTATATTGATAAGTGAAGAGTACTTGCGCAATCGCACGACGGTTGGCACGGTAAGTTTCAATGTTTTTTACAAATTCGTTTTCGCTTTCACCGTCTTCGCCGTTGCCTGCGGGTCGGGTGCTAATCGCGCTGTATTCAATGTAACGTTCGTAGTTACCCGCAGCCCTGCCTTTCAATGCGCTGTGGGCGGTATCCCAAGTTTCAAAGACATTGTTATCGTTAATCCATTTCAACAGTTCATTTTTGCCGTTGGGTGCAAATTTTTCCACACGCACATCTTGTCCGTCGATGGTGTTCGTGCTCAAAGTTGTGGGAATACTGCGCAACCATGGTTCTAACATTTCCATGCGGGTGACCAAATCTCTGGTTTTGATGTAGGTCAACAAGTAGTCACGATATTCGTCAATCGTCATGGTTTGGACTTTCAAGGTGGTGTCACCGACAATGCCGAATGCGTTAGTAATACCTTCAATGTAATCCGAAGTAGCAAAGTTGGTCGCCGATACGTAACTTGCAATGCCATAAGTCGACGGGAAATTGATTTGCAAGATGTTCATGCGGGTTGTGCTGGTACCCGTGAACGAATTGGTGGTGATGGTACTGCGACCGACGATACGACCGAAATAGAAACCAATGTTCGAGGCTTGCGACGAAGTGACTTGCACGTAACTGTTAAGATTGCTGTGCGTATTGATGGCATTGTTAATGTAGCTGTAATCCCCACTGGCGCCGACGATACCACCGATAATGTATTGCAAGTTACTGCTACTTGCCGCCAAGACGTTAACACTGACATTGATGTTTTCAATCACACCACTGTTCAAGTTGTTGTTATAGCCATCGTTGAACCCTGCCACAGCACCAACCGTCATACCCCAGAAACGTTTGGTGGGATCGGTGGTATCGGTTGACGGGATGTTACGGAACACGTAGGAAGAACCTGCCGAACTGAACACCGACCACTTTGCACCCAAATCCATGGCGGTATAGGTACTGGTTGTGCCGTCCGCGTTCTTGGTGACTTCACCAGAAATTTTACCCAAGTTGATACCGACCAAACCACCCAAATAATATTTACCAGTCAAACTGCTCAAACTATTCAACTTGGGTTTACGCAATTCAATTGTTTCGTCCATGATACCGATTAAGCCGCCCGCAACATTCGCCGAAACGTCTTTTATCGCCCCAGACACATTACGTAAAATGATTTGGTTCGTGTAATACAAACCTTTGGCATTGACCACCCTATCGTTAATGACGTTACCCGCTTTGTCTTTCAAGAACCAATTGGCTTCCGAGTTTTGGCTGGAACAGAATTGACGACCCAATTCCGTGCCATCCGCCGATTGTTTAATAATGGTCTTTTCAAAATTACGGCTGAAAATCGTGACATTGCCTTTTTCGTCCACAACGCGGTAATTGTTGGGGTTGGAAGTAATGAAACCGAACACACCACCCGCAGTACCGAAACCTTGTTCGTAAGAGATATCCAAGGCTTCAACCTTAGCATACAAAGTTTGGTGATAATATTCGATCCCCGAACCGAATGGTTCAGCACCAATATCGGTTTGCTGACTGTGGAAATTAGCCGTGACCGATACCGCGCTGTACAAGTTATAATTTTCGACTTTGGAATCGGTAACCACGTTCAAGCCAACGAAACCACCAACGATGTTCGCACCTTTAATGACGCGACTGCCCGTGACAGAAACGTCGACAAAACTGGTGTTAATGGCAATCCCCGCAATACCACCGACATAACGTGCGGTCGAGTTAATATTACCGATTTCAAAATTGATATTACGGATAGTTGCATATTCGGTTTTACCGAACAAGCCCATGGTTGCCAAATCGTTGGTAACCGTATCCAAACTGATACCGCTCATGGTTAAGCCATTACCTTCAAATGTACCGGTGTAAACAATCTTGTAAGTATCTTTAATACCATCCAAGGCAACATCATCAACCAAACGCAAGTGGTTATTTTGACGGCTGTTTTCAATGTTAGTCAATGGCGCCGATTCCGCACCCTTATCGGCTTCGGTTGCTTGTGCGGTTGCCGCATAGACATAATCGTTGAATTGGTCTTTGTTCCAAATTAAGTACGGATTTTTGGCAGTACCGGGGTTATACAAGTACGGTGACGAGTTCCAAGAATATTTACGGAAACTGATTGCGATGTCGTTTGCCGCACGCAACATCGGACCAACGTCGGTCATCACCCAAATGGTATTGTTCGGCGAAATGCCCCATGCGCCTTCATCTTCTTGTGCTTGCCCGATTGAGAAGCCGCTGTAATTATTGATGTCGGCATATTTTGCACTGCTATTGTTACTCAAACGTCTTAAAGTGGTACCCCAGTCGTCACTGATACTGATACTTTCCGCGTTACCCGCGTAAATCAAATTCGACAAGCCTTTGGAATTGTTGTTCGTTACCACAAACGGCGCATAGTAATCCAACGTACCACTACTTTGCAAAATAATGTCATTGTTTTCAATACAGTTAGCGATGTAACCATTAGATGTGTTTTGGTATGCGAAACCACCCGCCGCACCTTCAGTACCCGTTTTCAAGATGACCATGTTGACCAAACAGTCGGTAATTGTACCACTGTTGATGTGGACGAAACCACCCAATGAGTTACGAATGGTCTTTACAGCACCGGCAACCGAGATGTAGTTCAAATTGTTTTCACGTTCGGTTGAACGTCCCATTGCGTAGGATTGTTGAATTTTACCAGTATTTTGACCAACGAAACCACCCAACAAACTGGCACCGTTGCTCAAAGAATTTGCATTGGCATTGTTAATAACACTACCGTCACGGAAATAAGTGGTTGTGATTGTACCACTGTTGACACCAACCACCCCGCCAACGGTCGAGGAAGCCACGTTAACTTGGTCAATATTACCTTCTTCGGTCAGTTGTTCTGGTCCGTACAATTCCACATCAATCAAGACACGACTGTTGGTAATCATGCGAGTGTTTGAACCAACCAAACCACCCAATACCACCGTAATCACATCACTGTTCGCATAGACATACAAGCGAGCTTGGGCTTGGCTGTCAATCGTGGATTTTTTGTTGAATTTCATCGCGCTGTAATCGTCATAGCGCGCCACATTCGTACGGTCGGGGGTAATCCAGTTGGCTACGTTCATGTAAATATCATAAACAACCTTATCCCATTTACCAGTAACATCATTCTTAGTGACACCGTAACCAAGATTGTTGTAAACGTTGGTTATCACTGGTTCACCATCGTTGTTCAAACCAATTTCATAGAAATAATCGTCATCAAATAAGTAACCATCTTTGTTAAATGGCAAGGAATCTTCAAAATTGCTGTTCGTTACTGGGTTGACCAATTCGGTCAAGTTTTGCATGTCAAATTGCCATTGCGACAAAACCGCACAGTTAGTAACAATACCATTGTTAACCCCCGCCAACATACCGATGTTGACAGTACCTTGTTCGTAATTATCCAAATTGACTTCTAAGGTCGTAATCGGTGCAGTCGGCGTGCCATGTTCCAAAACAATTTGTAAGTTTTTAACCACTGAACCAGTCGGAATTTCGGTAAACAAACCAATGTTGGTTGGCATAGCGCTTAAATCAAAGCCGTTACTGTTGAAGAAGATTTTGTAGTTGTTACCATCCAAAGTGGCGTTGGTCGGGAAATCAACTGGTTTCCAATAACCATTGTTCAATTCGGTAATTTTGTACAGATAAATGTCACTCATTAAGACATAATCAACACCAGAACTTAATGCCATCAAACGCGCTGCATTTTCTTGAGTAATGAAAACCGTGGATCGGTCACCCGCACTGTCCGCAACCGATTTTTGCGTTGTATTGATGGAAATTTGACTGGTAACACGTCGTGCATCTTTTTCGTTTTCGTATCCCGTAACCGCTTGTGCGCCTTCCACATATTCCTTGCTGAAATCGGTGACTCCGTATGCAATATTGGCAGAAACTTGCATAATGGTCGTAGATGCTTCGGCAGTATCACGTAACAAGTAAGACGTATTATTACTGTTATCGCGGTAAAGCGTGTAATTGACTTGATAACCTTCTTGTGGTGTATCATTGATAACCATGTAGGTGTAACCATCACTGATTTTCGGGTCATACGTGTTGATTTCAGTTTCCAAACGTTTAATGGCGCTGTTAATGTAATACAATTCATCGACACCATAATAACTTTGATTCAAAGGACCGCTGATAATTTCGGGTGAGAAATATAATTCTATCGCACTATCATCCAAAGTGATTGAATCCACTAATTCATCACCGACTTTCAATTTCCAATTACGGATTTCAAACAAGACAGGTTTAATTCGTAACGAATAATAAGCCCAAACAATTTTACCTTCCACAAAGGTGGTATAAGGAATACGGACATCGATCCAGTCGTTCAAGTTACGCGCACTGGCACGTAAAGTGAATGCCAAGGTTAAATTTTGACGTCCGGGGTTAACCACTTCGTAAGCAAACGATTCGTAACCATGTGCATCACTCTTCAACCCACCGTTAAAGATTTCAATATTTTCATAATAGAAGACAACGTTCATGTTATTGACGTTTAATGGGTAATTACGTGACGTACCGATTGATTGTAAGTGTTGTGAATCATTACCTAACTCAACATTCGCCCAACCGGGGAAATAACTGGTTTCGCCTTCTTGGGTTGTGACTTGAATTTGTACGTTAATAACTTCATCCGTCAACGGATTAACACTGCCCAATTTAGGCATACCACCGCTGTAACCGATTTGAATTGCACCATTGATGTAATTCATGGCTGATTTGTCACCAATTTTTTGAATCCAAACCATGTCGGCATAAGATTCCAAACGGACGTTGACACCACCCGTACTATTAACAACTTCAAATTTCAAGGTTTCGTTACGGATGGCATTATTCACCGATGATTCAAAACTTTGCAACAACAGATTTACCATATTGCGTAAACTGATGTCATCTGAATAAGTGGCATCGACACGTAATTCCAACGCGACTTCACGGTCCGACAATCCTAAATCATTGTCTTCTGTTCCCGCCAAATAGAAGCCGTTAACAATGTACATAACAGGTGAAATGTAATAGGTGTAAATGTAATTGGGGTTTGTGGCATGAGCGTCTTCGGTCGCATATGGGATTCTGATTTCCACAGTGTAATCACGCAACGCGATGACGGGTGCCAAGTTGACCGTTAAAATCGCAGACAATGAACCATCTTCACCGTCAACATCACACGCAACGGTGACTAAGTTCGATTGTTCACCTCTTATGGCAATTGGTTTTTGTGTTACTTGATCCACCACTTCGATTCTGTCGTAGAAAATTTTGGCTGCGTTGGGAATTTCCGCTACGTAAACCGCTTCGGTACCCACCGCTTGCACGGCATAAGCAACACCCGTGCCCAATTCAACTTTACCGACTTTATTATGCCATGCTTCTTCGTCATATCCCGTCGAAATCAAAATTTGGTTAGAAATCAAAGTTTTGCTGCTTTCGACTAATTTTGGCACACCGCCTTCGTAAACGATGTAGGATGAGAAGCCAACAATGGTATCGGTTTCGTCGTTTGCCTCAACATTACGTTGTAAATTGAAACCAGAAAGCGTGATGTAATTACTCATGACGGTGGTTTGAATGTAATCAACTGCCATGCCTTCAAGGTTTGCTTTCGCCACTTCGATTGAATGTTTCAAATTATCATCTTGGGTTTGGCAAGCATTGATGCGTGCCACATATTTAATGATTGTGACTGGCGAACTGTAAGTCGTTAACAACAAATAATCGTTGTAAACTGAATCACTAATCAAACCAGTATCCCCCACACCTTCAATGGTCCACCCCGTCAATTCAAACAGTAAAGGTGTAATTTCGATACAATGACTGTACCAAACATCTTTATTATTGACCGAAGTCAAATACGGGATATAAATGCGAATCGTATTCGACAAATATTTAGCATCGGCTGCTAATTGAATTTGCATGGTATTTTTAGCCGAATCAACCAAGATGCTGATTCCTTCGTAAACTTGCGTCGTACCTTCCGCAGATTTGTCAAACGGAGTCAACAAACTACCCGCATTTTCAACCCATAAATATTGATAGAATGCTTGTCCCTTGATATTTTTCAAGGTGTAAACTTTTGTACCGCCGATAATTTGGTTGGCTTTAGTTGAACCCATCACGGTCGGATGTTCGGGTTTTGGCATTTGCGTTGACGACCAAACACGATAGGGAATAATGCTTTCCACAACGTTGCGTTTATCGTTGGTGATTTCCACAACTTCTGGATAACCATCGGCTTTGTAATTGACCGCTGCATCAAAGACGATGTATTGGTTGCTGTCCAAAGTAATGGAAACTGGTGCCCCGTTATTCAAATAGGCATTGAAGGCTTCAAGATCGGCTTGGGCATTTGTTAAATCATTAGCCGACAATTTAGTTAAGTCACTGGTAATCGCACGGTATTGCAAATCTTCGGTCGAGTACGGTGAAATCACCCAAACTGGACGTTCGGGATGTTGCACCGTTTCAAAGCCCAAAATTTCGTAATAAACTGGGTAAATTTTCAAAGTGTAATTTGCATTGATGGCAATTTCAATCGGGCTGTTAACAACTACGTCACTGGACAATTCGACCGTAACATAGTTTTTGTTTGCTTGATCCCAAGTAATGGTATAATTCGTGCCATTGTTAATGGAAGTTACACCATCCAAGACACTGCTATCCAGATAATAGGTTTTCGCCGTGCCGATTGCTTGGTGTTCAACTCGCAGTTCGTTTTCTGCTACGCCATCGTTGGCATCTTCTTTGACCACGATTTTGTATGTTTTCCAAATGCGGTTAGCAGTTTCGTCCGTCAAAATTGCGGTTCCAGTAAATGCTTGATAAGCCACCGAAGTCGTAACTTGGAAATGATAAGTATGTGGATTTTCGCGGGTACGTGTTTTAGAGACATACGGTGAATACAAGAATTCTTTGGTGAAATCATCCATCAGTGTCTGCAAGGTCGCACCAACAGTATTTTCGGTTTGTGCTAAGATTTCATTGGAATTCAAGATTTCGTCAGAATATTCAAACACCGGTACGAATTTTTTACCGCTGTCAATTTTCGTCAATTCGGTCATGAAGCCATCAATCGTATCCACGTAAATTTCGTCGTTCGGATAACCCGTCAACGCAAAATCGGTCACTTTGAACCATACTGGGTGAATGGTTAAAATGAATGCAACATTATCCGCATCGTAACTGTCGGGTTTGTTCGTTACATTATTACGGTTGTAATAAACGAAAACTTTTAATTCGCGGTTGACCAAATCGGCATTGGGGTCTAAGGCAACGTACAATTTGTTGCCACGTGCTTCTACTCTCCATCCATCTGAACCATTAGTGTAAGGTTTCAATTTGCTGTCATCATCGGCATTCGCTGCATCATCATTTTCGTACAAGGCATACATGTCATTGGTGAATCCCGTCAACAAGTTCGGCATATCCAAAGTGTAAACTGCATCGTAACCGATGGTTAAATCTACCGTGCGGCTGCGTGGGATGCTGGGGTACGCAATGCCCGTTCCCACCACTTTATCGGAATAACAAGCATATTTGAAGACGTCACGCACAATTTGAGTGGGTTTAGCTTGATCAATGTCAATGATGTTAGCAACACCGTTTTCATCGTATTCAATTGCAGCGCGTACCACTAAATATTCACCGCCGATGGTGTAAGTTTCCAAATATTTAGCCCATGCTGTACTGTCAGCCAATTGTTGGTTAAATGTGTTAAGACGGGTTTGAATGTCGGTTGCCAATAAATTACTGGTTGTATAACGTGCACGAACACGGAACGACAAATCACTGATTTTTTCTGGTGACTTACCCGCAGCAATAATCCACATGTGACGTTCGGGGTGATTAACCACATCAAAACCTTCAACCAAGAACCACACTGGTTTAACCGTCATTGTAAAGGTTTTTGCACCTTGGGCAATCACGAAGTCAATACGATCTTCCACCAAGACACCTTGTGGTTTAAGGCACACTTGCAACGCATAACTGTTGCCATATTTGACCACTGCTGCCGTGACATATTCGTTAATGTCACTGAACGTTTGTTTAACTCCGTCAACATTGTAGACATTGATTTCTGGTATGGTATCAATTGCATCCGCAAAGCCCGCACCTAAATGGTAATATTCGGTTGTACCAACCGCTTGATAATGCGTAGCAGACGTGCTGATTTCAGACGTGGTATATTTAATATAGCTTTCAATTACGTTCAAAGGATAATTTGCGACATTCAATAAAGTCGGAACGGTGCGGTTTGTTGAACCCGCTGTACCATAATCGACCGCAAAATCAACTTTCAAATATTGACCATCATTTTCAATTTCGACCAAACTGCCCTTTGCTGCGTTCAATGACGTGTTAAAGGCTTCGACGAAACTAATCACGTTCGTACCATTATAGTTTACCGTGTCGTTATATTTCACAATCGCACGGTATTCTACGTCAGATTCTTTAATGCCAATCAAGTTCACTGGTTGTTCTGGATAAACGGTTTCAACACCGACCACTTCAAATAAAACTGGTTGGATTGTCAACACGAAAAGCAAATTGTAACCGTTATAGAAATTCAAAACGATGTCATTAGCCAACAAGACTTCTGCGGCTTCGGGTAATAATTCGACCGTCACTACATTGTCTTCAAAAGTTACTTTCCAACCGCGGGCTGCCAATTTCGCTTCGTCAAACGATAAATCTTCCACGTCCATGCTGACCGTTTTATCAAGGTCAATCGTATAACTACTGGTGGTACCAATTGCTTGAACTTCGGTACGGGTACGCGGTCCCGTTGGCATGGGTGGATATTCACTTTCAGCCGCAGGTTTACCGTAAATGGTATATGTAAAATCGACATCCAAGCGGATAACAAAAGTACTATCCGCCGCAGACGATTCCACCAAGGTGGGATTACCATTTTGATAATCTAAATAAACCGTGACGCGTAAATCACCCGACATTAAATCGGTATCAAAATAACGACCAATCAGATGTGCTTTGGAATTTTGCAATTCATTTCTGAACGCGGCTAAACGGCTCGGGATGCTTAATGCGGCATTGACCGAATATTCACCGAACACGGCATCAAAGACCACACCTGCCGGCGAATCTGGGTCTTCACCGTAATACAAGTAAATATCGTGGTCGTCATTGTTCTGCCCCGCCAAAGTCAAACCTTCGACAGTAAAGTAAGCCGGAACAACATTCAAAATGTATGACGGTTCATCGTCGTTGTTATTTACAAAGATACCAAGCCGAATAACCTTGCCGATTAAATTAGAAGTTTCCGTTAAAGCAACTTTAATGCGACGTGCGTTCGTGCGATCTTCTTCAACCCACCATTCGGCATTTTCGCCACGGATAAAGGTTTTCCAATTTTCTTTACCTTCGGCATCATAGCCCGTGCTGACCTTGATGCTTTCAAATTTGCGGTTAACATTATAAATGACTTCTTGTCCCAAGGCTTGGGCTTTGGTATTTTCGGGCGTACCGTCAATCAAAATGTAACGGTATGTATTTTGGACGGTTGCAGCACTGTTCGCTAAGTTTGTCAAACTTGGCACACCACCATCATAGTTGATACCCGCCAACAAGGTAATGAACCCCGCATCATCAATGCGTGATACCAAACCAGAACCGTTCAAAGATTCGGCAAAGTCATTGATGGCTTCGTCAAAATCAAAGTCGGTGTATTGATTGCTACGGCTGTAAACGAAATCTAACTGCAATTTTGATAACCAATTCGGCACACCAGTTTGGATCATCACTGGTACTTCATCGACGTGGTCCGCCAACAAAAGTTGATCCACCGTGAAGTATGCCGGAATAATGTTCAAGGCATACATCAAAGCACCTTCTTGGCTGTATGCCATAATGACCAAGACTTTATCAAACAAGTCCGTGGTTGGGTTTAAGGTGACCGAAACAACCCCAGATTTAACATTGAAGATTGCGTTCCAACCAGAATTTTGTTCCCAAACATAATTGCCGTCAGTGCGAATTTCGTATTTATCCAATACTGAATCAAACGCAACACCGGGGAGCGAAATGTTATAACGTACCGTCGTGCCAATGGCTTGTGCAATTTTACGAGTACGTCCATTCGGTGCTGTTCCCAAATCAATGGAGGTGTCACCGACATCACCCGCATCAGAACCAAAAGTACGTACTGGTAAATAAGTTGAAATTTGGTTGCCCGTACGGTTTAAGGTCGGAATCCCATTGACATAAGTAATACCCGCCGTAATCAATAAATAACTGGTTGCCGTAACGGGGTTCGCACTGTCGGCACGCGTAATTGCACGTGTGCTAGGGTCAAAATTAAAGTTCAAAATACCGTCATCATTCGAGATACGATTGAATGCCAACGCAGCACTGTTCGACAAGTCATTTTGTGCGTTTAACAATTCCATGTTGAAAGTATTGATTGCAGTGGTGACATCACTATCATCGGCACAACTGATGCCCCCCGCTTCCACTGTCAACGTTGTCGGGGTCGTCAATGCTACGATTGGTTTCACGGGGTTGTTTTGTAATTTGAAATCGGTAAAGGTGAAATAAACTGGGATAATGGTTAATTCTAATTGCGGCGTGATGGTATCCGAAGTCGAATAAACTTTTACCACAATTTTGCCCGCATTGATTAAGGCTTTGTAAGCCGCATTATCGGAAACGGTTGAACTCTTATTTTGCAAATCAATGGTAATAGTAACATTGTTGCGGTCGCGTGTTTTAATGTCATAGTCCCAGAAATCAGCAATTTTGGCATCGTTATCAACATTTTTATCCGCAATGTACAACTTGCTAGCATACATTGAATCCCAGTTGTAGAACGTGTAGGTTGCGGCTGTACCAACCGCCAAATATTCGGTACGTTTTACTAACGGTTTCGTTTCGGTCACATCATAATAGAAAGTGCGGGCATAACGGCAAGTACCATTTTTGGTCAGCACTGGTACCCCACCAATGTATGAATAAACAATTTGCACCGTAACTTGTCCTGCCGTTTCATAGTTGCATGACACCAAATTGGAAGTTTGCAAACTGTTGTTAAAGGTGGTCATTTTTTCGTTCAAGCTGCTGCTCGACAAACTGGTATCGTAGTCGAACAAACCACGGTATTTCAACTTGGTTAATTCGTCACGCGAAGCCAGTTGCAAACGGGTTTCGTAATGACCAATAACTTCCAAACTGTCAAATTCAAAATAAACGGGTACAATCACCACACTGAGATAGGGGTTGATATAATCACCCGCACGACGGTATGGAATACGAACTTCCAACGATGCCCCGATGGCGGCAATGTCGGCTTTCAAATAAACAGACAAAGTTTGTGCAACCGTATTGATTGTCACTGTGGCATAAGTTGATTCAATTGTTGTTGAAGTTGTGGTGACACCATTGAAACTGAAATCTGCATAATTCGGCACACAACCACTGGGCAAAGTAACATCATAAACAGCCGTTGTTCCCAAAGCTTGGTATTGGGTTTGAACCATTGTGCAAACCGCATAGTCTTCGGTTTGGTCATCGGGGTTAATGACAAAACTGTCGCGGTATTTCGCATCCAAAGTCATGTTTTCCACAATCGCTTTGGCATTATTTTCGCCTTGGATTGAAATGCTGATGCCGAAACGGGTGCCGTCTGCCAAACGGTGCGTAACTTGGGTGTCGCATAAGATGTAAGTACGGAAGTAATATTTGCCGTTCCATTTGTAACCTTCTGCCGCCGACCAAGATGATACCATTTTCGGTGTATTACTGTTGCTGAGATACGGTTGATAGTATTTTTCGGTTTCGTTGTAAATCATTTGAGTGAAACCAATTGTGTACTTCACCGTGTCGTAAATCGGTTTACCAGTCAAGTCAGTACCAATCAAAACTTTTTCTTCATGTGCTTTTGAAGTCCACAAATTGATTGACGAAACGTTGATATAATACGGGGTCGGGTAAATTACCAAAATACCGCCCACCGAATCTTCGTCGAGATAAATAATGCCCGTATCGGTTTGTCCCGTAGCCAAGGTTAAGGCACTTTTGTTGGTTTCAACCGCACTGGTATCAGCAAAATGCGCCATGGTCACATTGTAAATACCTTGTTTGTAAAGGTTGAATGCTGCTGAATCACTGGCTGGGGTTTTAACGTTTAACAACGGCGAACCAGTCAAATTTTCTTGCACGAACAAACGCGCACCAGAAATATCATAGAACGGGTCAACATCGGGGGCAACAATCACCACTGCTACTTCAATTTTCAAATAATAAGTGTAATAGAAATTTGACTTAACCCCACTGCTAGGATTCAAGCAAGTCAATTTGAATTCTAATTTGGCTTTACCGCCTTCCATGTTGACATAGGAAACCGTTTTGTCGTCTTCAAACAAGGTGTAATAAACGCCGTCGTACAAGAAGTTATACGTCAACAAACTTGGTGACCAACTGGATTGGTCGACACGCATGGTCAAATCGTAAGTTGCCGTGGTAACACCATCCAAAGTCACCGCGTCTTGGGCAATGTTCAAATAATTGACCCCACCCTTTACATTGACTTTGACCGTGGCGGTCAAGACATCCATCACAAAGGTATAGCCATCAAATTCAATGTACGGGAAGAACGAATATGTGCCACCATCATAGGTAACAAAGGAGGTACTTGATTCTTCGGCGGAGTCAAAACCATGGTTATCGAATTTCCAACCCGAATTGATATCCAAATTCGTGTTAAAGGTAAAGGGATTACCACGTTGCATAGTGACGGTATCCAACGCGTTCGTATATTCGTTGGGTGCCAAATTCTTACGTGATACCAAACCACTACCGCTTTTGCTGTTAATTTTTACTTCAAAGGTATCCAAGCATTGAACCACATAGAAATACAAATAAGTGTTTTTTGCAAGTACCTCAAAATAAACTGTCGTTTGATTGTCACTGCAAGCAGCACCATTATCATCTTTATCGAAAACATAATCCAAATCAATGTAGTTGCGACCATTGGAACTATTTTGTCTATACTCTTCCCCAATTTGTCGCTTGACACCATTTTCAACCACGTATTTAGAAATCCAAACGGTGTCTTCAATCAAACGTGACCAACCAAGCACCGTGTATAAATCATCCAAATAATAACGGTTGGCTTCAATTTGAGAATTGTATTTATGTCCGTCTTTGGTGTAGAACAAGATTGCATGGGCATTGTCATTTTGACCAGCCACAACCCAGTTATAACCACCTAAATTATTGCGTTTTCCACTGTTCGCATCATGCGTGTTGTTGTAATTATTTAATTCATCAATGGTACTCTTGATGTCACTTTCACTGCCGATGTAAAGCGTCATGATTTCATAAACATCGGGGAAAACCAAGTTTTCGCCCGCCGCGTTCGTACCGACATAGCGCAAACTGTCGCGTGTGTAAATCACTAACGCATAAACGCCCATACTCTTTGCGTCTTCGGTTGGCGTAACATAAATTTTTCCAGATGCGGAATCCAAACGTGCGGTTGCGACTTCATCAATTGACAAAGTGGCATTTGCCGCGGTCGGCACAAAAGCCGATAAATCAAATTTACCATTTTTCCATTTGGCAAACGTAATACCGAAATCTTTGTAATTCGCGTTATTGGTGGCTTGGAGATTGATTGCCGCGTTAGTAACTTTACCAGAACTGGAAATCAATTCCAAATAGTTACCCAAACTGTCACTGTTGACAAAACCATCAACCAAGTTAACCGCATTTGGTTTTGTGTTGTTAATTGTGACGTTAACGGTCACCACAGCACCCGCGATGTAATAGAACTCAAATGGTTCGTCGGGTGTCAATTGACCTTCGCCGTTCAAATCAAAACCCGGGAATTCATAACGTTTGTAAATTTTGAAACCAACCGTGAAAGTTTCGTCAGTCAAGTATTGAGCAGTAACAGTAAATTGGTTTTTCGCATCTCCCCTTTCAACTGTGACGTTTTCGTTGAGTGGTTGTGCAACATCAATGTATAAATAAGTGTCATCGGTAATCGGTTTGTCGTCCAAAGAGGTCATGTTCAAGATAATTTCACGGGAATCGTTAATTCCATCTAAATCAACACTCATCGGCTGCGGAGTTACGTTACCCACGGGATCAACCACAATCACGTAAACCGTAACTGTGGTTTCATTACCTTCATAAACCGCATCACTGTAAGCATGTAAACTTACTTTACACTCGTACAAACCTTCTGCCAAATTACGAGCATCAATCATGTTGGTTTGGGTGTTGCTAATCAGATTGCCTTTCGCATCACTGATTTGGTCGAACACTGCATACGCACCAACACTGGCACCGGGGGTGTTAATCGCAAATTCATAAGTAAAACCTTTACGCACGTAAACGGTACGGACGTAATCGTAATGCGTATGATAATTATCGGTTAAGGTTTGATAAATTTTACCACGGCTGCTGCTGACAACGGACATAGACAAAGATTCCACGGTTGGGTAAACACGGATGTAGAACGTGTAAGATTTACCGTTGGTATATTCCACGGTCATGGGATAATCTTTATAATATTCAATTATGTCAATGTTGTTAGCGCTAATGGTATAACGCATGTGGTAATAGCCCGCTACCCCGTTGTTTTCAAATTCGACATCAGGAACACATTGAATATTAAACGGCAGTTTTTCGCTGTTGTCCGAAACTTTAGCAGTGTTCCATTTTTGGCTATATTCATAACCAACACCATCGGCATTAGTTAAAGCATACATACCATAAACATCAACGCTCTTTGAATTAAAGGTTTGATGCAACGTGTCATAAACCAAAGCCACACCCCAAGCACCATCATCAAATTGTACTAAGTTAGTGACTTCAAATTTATCAATGGCACTGGTGACATCCAATTTAATATCACAAGAAGCCTTATCACCGTTAGTCAATGTGTATAAACCTTTGACACGCAAAATCATTGACGTGATATTAGCCCCCAAGAAGGGATGCGCAATTCCAGTTTGGGCGAATGCCACCGAGAAGCGGTTCAAATAATTGGCATAATATTTGCCTTCCGTTCCTTCCAACATCACCCAATCATCAATGGCGTCTGACCAGTAACCGATTTGCAAAATGCTGTACAAGCTGAATTGGGTATTGCCGTTAGAGGTTTTAATTACGGGGTTCTTGGTTTTATCCCAACCGTAAGTTCCCGTATAAGTGCCGTACTTATCTTCAACAATCAATTCAAATTCAACATCGGCATCCGCGTTAACCGTCTTGCCATTTCCCGTATCCAACGCGAACACGTCATAGTAACCACTGACATAAGCACCTTGGTTGCTTTCGTAATAGAACGCATCCAAAGTTTTTTTACTGGGGACTAAGTTGTATGATTCCGGACCATAGACTTCGGTTTCGCTGTCCGCATAAAATTCGTTACGGATACGCAGATAAATGGTATCTTTCACTTGAACATTGGCATCCGTAACATCATTGTAATAAATTTCTTTGCCGTTAATTTTGACAATCGGATATGCGGTAATGTTAATTGCCACTTCCCCAAGATTTTGTGCCGCTTCTAACGAACGTTGGTATTGGTCAACGTAGTTAACGCGCACCATTTTAGTATCCGCGCTTTCAGCTTCAAAGCCATAATCGGAATATGCTGTTTTTTCACAATCCAAAGCAAATGAGAAATTCGCACTGGACCATTCCGTGCGATTGGCAACCAAATCCCAAACATTATCATATGCCGCAGTTGTTTCGGCTTTGTGGGCATCCGTCTTTACTGTAATTTTATTAACCTTCGGGAAAACGTAGAACGGAACATCAATCCAGTCTTCCATTGCGGGCAATTTGGCTTGCAATTCAATGTATTGGTCAACGCAAGTGGCTTTGTCCGTCACCGTCAAGAGACCTTGCTCCAACGTGACACCCGTGTAATTTTGTTTCAAACGGTATTCAACGGGGAATTTATTCGGGGTGTAACTGCGTTCATCGTCATCGGGGTGCGCATAGAAAACAAACTTACTCAAAATATCCGCCGAAGTTAAATCCAAAGACGGTCCACCTTGACGAATACCAAAGTGCGATAAAGCACCCAGTTTCATATCCTTAGCGACCAAATTGACCGTAACATTAACCGTCACAGTTTGTCCGCCCATAACTGAAAACGTCATGGCTACGGGTGCACCGCCGTCTTTACCCGTCACCCTAAAAGTGGTCGCACCGGCGGCTTGGTCGAACGCAACTTCTTCTACGGTAACAATCCCGCTGCTGATTGAGCTTTCGTTTAACTTAACTAAACGACCCGCCGTTCCCGGCAAGCCGCCCACAGTGATGGTAAATTCAGCCGACGAATACGGGGTTTCAACTATGCGGAAATTTTTATCCGATGTTTCATCTTTAATCAGTTCGATTTCCAAATTGATATCGGACTTATCAACCGAAACTGTGATACTGCCATAAACATCGGTTTGACGTTCGGAATTTTTGAAAGCGAAAATAACACCAAAAACCGCGGCAACGGCAATGACGCTAACGATAAACAAACTGATCAGACCGCGTTTTTTCAAATGTTTTCCCCCAATGTTTTTCTTCTATTCTAGTATGTATAAATTATATTTTTTATATGACGGACAGTCAAGTAAAATCAACCACCCTAGTAAAGATAAACTGTGGTCGGCGTATAAATTTTTAATTCACCACTGCCCCCATGATTACCGTTGACAATGAAATTAGATTGATTTGATGTTGACTCTTCGCCATGCGGAATGATTGTCATATTGTCTTCTGTGTAACCGAAGCGTTGACTAGATTTAGCGGAACGTGCCCAGTAAACGTACAAATTAAAGTTATTACAATCAGTACCGATTTGCACTTCCACATTACCCCAATCTTCGTGTCCGCTCACATACGCACCAGCCTCAATGCGGTTCGTACCCACAATCTTGTTGAACTGTGCTTTAATGTTGGCAGCACCCGCCGCGTACTCCGTACCACGCACAATAATTTCCGTTGCGCCGTTAATTCCAGACACGTCAATATCACCATCATAACCGTTAATTTTGACGCTGTGCTGTGTTTCTGAATTTTGGAAATTAACATTGATGTCACCGCCACCAACTTCTGAGCTGTTGACAATGACGTTCCCAAGCACACGATGTAAATTAACACTACCAATCCCGTAGTTGTTTACGGTCGCATTGCCAATCAATTCGTCACTCACCGACACCGATGCGGTTGCAATACGCGTATTGACTGTACCTGCGGTAAAATTTAATCCCCCATTCGCAATGGTACCAATACTCAAATTGCCGCGTTCAGTCGTCATCGTTGCTCCATTGGCAACCCGTTTTACCGTAATACCAGCATTAACAGTCTTCACAGTCAACTGTTGCACGTCGTTCATGGTTAAACTACCATTGTTACTTTCAAAGTTCACGTTACCCGCAACATCACCACGGAATTGGTTATTGCTACCTTTAATTGTCACCTTACCACCAATACTGGTGTTAAAGGTTTGTACCCCGTGCGAACCCGTCACTGTCACATTCCCCGCCACCGACGATTGGCAAGTAAATTTAGTGTTATCACTTTTAATTTCTACACTATCCAATGAAATTCGTTCACTAGCGGGGATATTCACACTGGCGGCACTTTGCACTTCCAATCTACCGATGCGCAAAACATCGGCTTGCGTGCTTTGTGGGTCAACAAACGAAAAGTCCACCGCACTGTAATGGTTTTGTAAGATAAAATCATAACTTCTGGTACTGTGTGGCAAGTTAATCGTCACCGTGGTCGGGTTTTGGTTAAAGACCATGCCCGACGGTTCTAAAACTTTAATACGGTAATAGACTTCGTCACCAACAAGTGTTTGTGTCCATTCAATTAAAGTTCGACCCAAACTGTTAAAAGCAATCCCCGTAGCACTTTCGTTCACGGTGATTGTGCCGTCACCCGTGTACCCCTTATTTGACATTTTCACGTCAATTTTGGTCCCCGTACTTTCCAAAATAAATTTGCCGTTCGCAAACGCTTTCGCCAAGCCATCGTCACGATACACGATTTGCGTATCACGTTCATTCACCGCTTTCGCTCCGAGAATGGTCCAATCGGGGAAAAGGAATAGTAACCCCGTCAACAGTCCTAACACCACTGCCGACCCCAACAATACCAAGCCAATCGTGGCAATAAAATTGATTAACTCGCGTTTCACATTTTCAGTTTACCGCTTATTATGGAAAAAAGCCACCAAAATGTTTTGGGCTTCCGCATTCGGTTGTAACTCGACAGGAGTCTGCCAATTCAAGTTAGTGGTCGATTGCGTACCGATGTAAACTTTCTGCAAACGGGCATTCACAATCGCCCCCATACACATTTGGCAAGGTTCTAACGTGACGTACATTTCGCAACCATTCAAGCGCCAAGACTTCAATTTACGACACGCACGATTTAATGCCACGATTTCCGCGTGCCACAAACAGTTTCGTTTCCGTTCCCGTTGATTATAACCTTTGGCAATGATTTTCCCGTCTTTGACAATGACACAGCCAACTGGGACTTCTCCGCGGCGTGCGGCAAGTCGTGCCTGCTCCACCGCCACTTGCATAAAATCCATTACCACGTACCCCAAATCATGGTCAGCACCGTCAACGCTGCACCCATAATCCACACCATGGTCAACAATGCCCGTTCCAATGGTCGTGAAGGTTTTGGCTCGTCAAAGGTTTCAATGTAAGCCGCCGTAGCTTTCCATGTCGGCAAAGTCTTCAACGCGGTAGGCAAAGCCGCTTTCAATTTATCGAAGTCTTGTGCGGTAAATTGTTTTTGAGAAGACAAATAACGCACGGTATAACTGTCAAGATTGCGGTTGAATTTAGTGCGTGCCATGTAGCGTAAAATTTCCCCGATAATAACAATTACCACCAAAATCGTCAACACAAGTGCAACACCATTGCCGAAGAAAAACATGATAACATCACTGCCCGGCAAACTCAGTTCTTCGGCAAAACTAAAATACGTGGCTAACGCGTTGTTGGTGAAATGGACAATCACACTGCCCCACAATGAACCGGCTGACAATGCGGTCATTGCCATGAACCAACCCAGAATCGAAGCATAAAAGAATTGACCCACGTTCATGTGCATTAAGCCGAACAATAAACTGCTCCACAAAATGGCTTTGCGTAAACCAACTTGTTTCGTTAAGCCGTTCAGCAAAACACCGCGGTGTAAAAATTCTTCGCAGATTGCCGGCAAGACCGCCGTCAAGATAATGGTGATAAAAAGTCCAGAATAGCCCGAAAAAGCGTTATCACTGCTGCTGTACTGATAACCGAACGATTGCAACAACGTGCCAAACACACTGGCAACAAAGATGTTCAAGATGTACAAGCACACCCCCAAGACCAAACACAAAACGATGTTTTTGAAAGAAATGCGGTGCCACCCTACGTCATTGAAAACTTGTTTTACGGATACGGGTTCGTGGTTGATTTTTTGTGCCGACAGTAACATTAAAAGCGGAATTCCAAACATGACCACAATCTGCGGCAAAAGGCTGCTGACCACTTCCAACATTTGGTCGGACAAGGCATTAAAGCACCCCAACGACGCCAAGACTTGTACCAACATCAACAAGACAATCGCAGTTCCGTAAACAATTAAAGTGATTAAATAACGATTATTTTTCATAATTTGGAATTCCTTTTTTGATTAACAAAGTCACCGCCACCGTGGTTACGACGGCTAAACCCATAGATAATACCACATTCCATGCGTTCAAATCAAAGACATCGTTACCAGTACCTGCAAAATATGTATATGTTAAAATAAAACCATTATTGATAAAATGGATTAACATGGTCCAACCAATTTGGTGGGTCTTCATAAAAATCCAAGCCAACCAAATGCCCATCAACAACTGGTAAACGGTTTGCGACCATGAACCGTGGTACAGCATGAAAATGACCGCACTAATCCCAATCACACACCAATCGGGCATTTTGGTTAATTTCAATAATTTGCAACAAAATAAACGGAAAATCAATTCTTCAACCATGGGCACCAACACCGCCCCAATGATTAAAGCCATCCAGAAACCATCTTGGAATAAATCGGTGTCCGTGGTACGTGCTTCCCAACCCCAACGGATAAAAAGTTCGGCACACAAATTTTGCAACATCAAATAACCGAACAAGCAAAACACTGCGATGACTACACACACCGCCGCAGTGCGTAAATTACTCTTAACTTTTGGCATCTTTTCTAGTATATTATTAAAATGCTGAAAATCCAAACGTTAAGTAGCGGCAGCGCGGGTAACATCACCTATGTTGGCAGTGCAACCACGGGCATTTTGATTGATGTCGGTTTACCCTTATCAATGACCCTTAAATTGATGGGTCAAGCCAACATTGACCCACATTCGATTACGGGTTTGGTGATTACCCATGAACACAGCGACCATTTGAAAGGTGTTGCCGATTTTGTCACGCAATACAATGTCCCGATTTATTGTTACGAACGCAGTGCCAAAATTTTACGACGCAGTTTGAAATTACCACCCCACCACTTTGTTGAAACGGACAGCACTTTTGACATCGGTGACATTACGGTCAACTGTTTCCCCGTACCACACGACAGCCAATTTTGTTTAGGTTATACTTTCCAATGCGGTAATTCCACCGTGGGGATTGCAACGGATATCGGTCAAATGACGGACACTATTCTTGCCAACTTAGCGGCTTGCCAAATTGTGGTTTTGGAAAGCAACCACGACATTCAAAAACTGATGGCGAACCCAAAGTACCCCGATTGGTTAAAACGTCGCATTCTCGGTAACCGCGGACATTTGTCCAACCTTGATTGCGGACGCACGATTGCGAAACTATACCAAGCCCACGTATCCCAAGTTATCTTAGCGCATTTAAGTGAAAAGAATAACACCCCCACTCTGGCTTACCAAACCGTCAAACAATACTTACAAACCCAAGGAATTACCGAAGGCAAAGACATCTACATTGACGTCGCCATGCAAAGCCAAATTGGTAACTGCTACTGCTTAGAATAATTATTTAGTTGTCATCTTACGGCGCATACGCATGAAGACCAAGATACCAATCCCCACAACACCCAACACAACCGCTAAAATCACATAGCCAAAGGTGCTTTGTTGTGCGTTGACTGTCCAAGTGTCCATATGGACATAATCGCCGTCCGCATCACGAACCATGACGGTATATAAACCCGCATCCGAGACACTGAATAACGCTTGCGAATCAACACCTGCGGTTGCCAAGGTGCTGCTGTCCACAGTGACCGCTTGTTGTTCAACAAAGTCTTTGTACAAATAAATCATAACCGTACCTTGCGCATGGTACAACCAATACGGGTTGTAATACAACGTGACCGTCCCCGTGGTGGCAGTTCCACTGCCGCTGCTGAGTACGAAATAACTGCTGGCACTGTTGGCTTTGTGTTGGATGTTAAATTCCACCACGTGCGTAATGTAAGTTTGCAAAATCGCATTGTAAGTTTGTAAAGTAATGGTGTAGCTACCGGGGTTTTCGTCGGCACTGAATTTCATATAATCATTGACTTTCAAATCATCGAAGTCATGAATTTTGTAGCCGTTGCGTTTGACCGATTCCACTTTGATATCAGGATAAATCGGCATGCTGAATGATTCACGAATCGTATAAGACGGCACAATTTGGAATTGGTATTCGGATTCCAACAAATCCGAAATATTTGAACCAATGCTGTACGATACTTTGACACGATAGTTACCACTCCTGTTCCAATAGAACGAAGTTTGTGAACCATTGACTTGATATTCTTCCATGGTTTCGCCATTGGACCCCGTATAACGCACTTCCATTTTGGTCACGCAGAATTGTTTGTTAAAAAATTCTTTATCTTCTTTTAATTTGTCCGCATAAAGTTTGGTCAAGAAAGTATTACCATAATCAACCAATTTCATTTCGACTTGGTCGTTGTAAACCATGCCGTTAACGGGTTGCTTGTCGTTAATCAAAATCATAGGTTTGGTCATTACCGCCAACATGTAACGTTTTTGACGATATAAGATATCACTTTCGTCACTGCTGTTACCGAAGTACAAATAGTTGCCAACCAAATCATGGACAGTAAATTCGTAATACCCCGCATCATAACGGTTAATCGTAAAGACATCACCATAATTCAAAGTCTTCACCAATTTTCCGTTGTAATAGCAATCGACCAAAATCAAATTACCTTCAACCAAATAACACGGTGCCCCAAACGCATCACGCAAAACTGACATGTCGCAGTACAAACTGACTTCCAATTTGTTGTCATGTGCGGTCATGAAACTGTCGCGGATAATGTGATAAGTCGTGGTATTGGGGACAACTGGGAATGGCGTAAGGCTGGCACTGCCCGATGAAGACGGATTACCATTTAAGCGCAAGGTGATGGCGGTACCGCTGTTCAATTCCCCACTGGAAACACCCGTCGTAGCGAAATAAATGGGACTGGTGTAAATCGGTTCACCGTTCTTTTGTCCGCTTAGGAATGCCAAGCGCCAAACTAACGTTTTATTCGGTTCATCGTAATAGTAATAATCTGTACCCAATTCCGTGTTCCCCGCCAAGACGCGGTTAGTTTGACCAACCCGAATTTCCAAACCATGGGCTTGATAATTGAAAAGCGGATAGAAGATGCCATTACTACTTTCCATGGTGGTGAAAACGTAACGCGGGATATAAGTGTATTCGTTCGTGTTATTGCGATCGGGATAGAATTTATAATCACTGGTGCTGGCTTGAATTTGTTCGCCATCGTCATAAACCAAAACCATGGTGTTATCAATTTGGACAATTTCAAATTTATAAGTTTTCTTCGCCCACACTGCATTACGCAACGTTACTTCATAAGCACCGACTTGGTCGAAAGTGAATTTTTTGGTATCGGGTCGCAATGTCACGCGTTCCGTTTGACCATCCAAGGTACGCACGTAAGAAACGGTAACTGGGAATGCGGTCGGCACAAGATTTTTGCTGATGTCGAAAATTACGGCACTGACAAAGGTTTGGTCTTCGACTTCAATCGTTTGGTCACTGGCATTTTTCCATTCCACATTGGGCAAACGGGTGTCAAAGACAAAGGTCTGGTCAAACAGAATTGCCCCACTGGCACGTCCAGTCGCAACAATGTGATATTGTTGAAGCGTGGTTGAACCTTTTTTCGGAGTAAAGGTATGAGAAATCATGTTGTTGCTGATAAACGATTGCAAATCACTTAACAATTCGTCTGTTGCGGCATCATAAATTAAAACTTTGTAAACTGTACTTAAATAGCTGAATTCCACCCCACGTTCATCACCGATGTAAATCACACCGTTTTGGGTGATGGTGTTACCATAAACATTGAAGTTAATGGTACGTTGTGATTGTTGGTGATATTCGGTCGTACTGACGCGTCCAAAGGGGTCGGTAACGGTGATGACCAATTCATGGCTGACATCAAAACCTTGGATTGGGGTACCCGCTTTTAATGAGAAATAAGTATCCATGTTCGTACCCGCCGCAGTTCGGTCTTCAATTTTCATTTTGAAGAGTGCGGATAATTTTTCATCAAACAAGATTAACGGTAAATCGTCATAGTTAATGGCTGTTACCATGATAATGCTGCTAGTTTCACTGGCTTGATAACAATCCAGTCGCAGGTTCGCTGCGTTTTCACGGATATTGTAGAATTCAAAAATTTCGGGTGCACCAATCCGGTCGTACAACGTATACGAACAACTGACACCTTTTTCGGTCGCAACGTTGATCCAATTATTCAAAGCCTTGATCAAGTTTTCTTCGCTCTTAGGTCCTGTACCCGTGTCATTGCCAATGTGCCAACTGGCGGTGCTGCCCAACACGGTGTAATATTCGTCACCACTGACAAATTTGAAAGAATTGTTACGCAAGAAGAATTGGTGCACACTGGAACTGGAAGCATGCATTTCAATCCCAGTTTGGATTTTGTCACCTTCGTTACTGGTTGCTCCGATAAAGTTAATGGCATTCACATAATTGCTGCCTTGGATTTGTACCAAGTAACTGTTGATGTGCCCCGCATAATCGGTTTCAGTAATGTAATAGTACTTCATTTCATTGTCACGGAGTCCTACCAATGTAGCGAAAGGAATCGGTTCTTCCCCTTCTGCCCCCGTGTACAGCTTGAATTGCACCGCGGGTTGTGAGCCTTCCCCCGTGCTGTCAACTTCACGGTAAGTGATGGTTTTAACATCTAAGTAACGGTTGTTGTCTTGGTCACTGGCAAAGACAAATGAATCACTTAAACCATAAACGTAACCGCCCGGCAATTCCGACGCATTCAAGGTACGTGCCAAGTTATCACCGTCTTTAACTTTAGCTAAGTTATAATTGGGCTTACTAATATCAAATAAAATCGTATAGTTGGTACACGTGTCATCATAGGTCAACAAACTAACCGATAAACTGGCACCGTTGGGAATCACCATTCCGTTTAAGAAATCTTCCATCAAATCAAATGTGTATTGGTTATCAACTGGGTTTGGTGTGGCAAAAGTCGCATCACGGGTAAAGCCGTTGGCTTTCCAACTGGCAACGGTGGCATCAATATCTAAACCTGCGTACATACTGTTTTGGTCGTTTTCAAAGCGGAATTTTAATTGGTTAATTTCCGATGGATCAACTATGTAGACATACGCATTGCCATCAAATTCCATGTGTGAATTGGAGATGGTTTTATTGTCTTCAACAATGATTTCGGCTTTCGTTCCGTAAGCGGTATCCAAATTCAAAACCAAATAATCATAATTGGCACTGGTGGGCGCACTGGCATCAGTTTTCAATTCCACCAAATTACCGTCAATCAACAAACACGAAATGCTGCGTGCGTTATCCGCCACCACCAGTCGGTAAACTGGACCATCGGCACGCGTATCAGCCGCACCAAGCATCCAAGTTCCGCTGCCCTCGCCCATAGTTTTAATTTGATTGTTGCTGTTGATATAACTGAACCGAGGGGTCAACGATGGGAAGTTAAAATTATGTTCTGTCGCCCTGGGGTCATTTGAAATGTCAGCAACGAAGTTATAGTTTTCAATCTTGTAATTAGTGGTCTTGTGTTTCCATGAATATTTGTTATTGAAACCCGACACGTATGCCACACGGTTACTGCTTAATTCGTTGTTGTTATCATGGAAAACCTTTGCATCCGCCACTTTCACTTTCGGATATTGTTCTTTATTGTAGTAGTCATCCGATTTTGCGAAAGTCACTTTTAATTCAGTTTGGTATTTGTCTACGTCATAGTGCAACATTTTTTGGTCGTCAACGATAAAATAATAATCACGAGCAATTGTATCCAAACCACCGTCCTTTGGTGCAGTGGTATAACGACGGCTTATAATATACATCCCCGAGGGCGTTATGGTGTTAACATTAAACAATGCCAAACGAATCGTACCACCTTGCGCATCCAAAATGTCATGGTATTGATAAATGAGACCCGAATTACTTTGGTTCGGGAAAATCGGTTCATTATTTTCTGTTAGAGGGTTATTGACGGGTTTTTCCGCAAAGGGATAATTTTTAGAATTGAGGTCATACGTAAACGGATAATATTGTAAATAAACACAATCAACGCGGAAATCATCCTTTATCGGTCTTTGTAAGAAAGAAAATGTCACATAGGGACGGTTGGTCATTCCACCCGTACTGGTCACCAAACTGGTGTACACCGTGGGTGATGTTTCGGCAACCATACCACGGTCAAGATACTTATCTTCGGTTGAAATGCTCAGATAACTTGATTCCGCATACACCATGCCAAGGCAGTTATCATGCGTTAAAATGATATAATATTCACCGACATTACCTAAATCATCTGTTACGCGGAAATAGTATGTCCCCTCTTCTTTCAACACAACATAGCCATTGTCAACATCGACTTGCGAGAAGTCACTTTCTGGATCTGCCACATCACGGTAAGTTTCACCACCCACGCTGTATTCGATTTTGGACAACCCGACACCAATGGCGGGCTGTTCATTGCCTTTATTATTGATACCACGTTTGTCGGGCACTAAAACACCGACATCGGGGTTCATTAAATTTTCAAAGATGTCAACAAAGCCAGTGCCGCCGAACATGGCTTTGTTCTGACTTTGGTTGGCAATCAATTTCTTAGTACCGAAACCTAACTTAACCCCTTCATTTGCATCAAAAATCACAGCATTTGTGTCAACAAGTTCGGATTCTACACTTTGGACGAAAGTCGGTGTACTGCCGTCAATAATCAACACGAAATAGGTTTCATTACCAACATCGTCAATCAAAGTAAAACGATACAAACCAGATGCTGCAAAAGTTTCTTTCAAAGTCCATCCATCTTCGGTCTTGATTGGTTGATAGCCGTCATCGGGTTTGGAAACAGTTTTGGAAAATGCATAAGCCGCATACAAATTGGTCGATGGTGTTTTGAAATATTGGTAGTTACGGTCAGCATTCGGGTCAGTTCCCGCTTTTTCCAATTCCATTTCGTAAAATTCACACAAGACGTTGTTAAAGTTAATCCCACTATCCTTTTGTTTCCATGTCAAACTAACTTCGCCCGCCCCGACAATGGCTACATTTTCGGGCAAATTATCTAACGAGTCGGCGGTGGTATGAGCTTTGATTCCCGTAGCAGAAGTATCATCGACAACAATGTTAAACACCGAAGTTGATTTGCTGTGTGCACCATATTTAATCGTCAAACGGTACTGCCCCGGTCTTAAAACAAATTCAAACGCACCACCATTACCCACAGGGAAGTTCATATCCGTATAGGTGTAATTGCTAAATTCGGCATACGCCAAAGTGATGGTCGGTGGGACTTCAAATTGTCCCAACGTCCTCTGACCATCGTAATTCAATTTCACCGTTTGCCCGCTTAATGTTTGGTTCAAAACCAAATCACCTACGTTGTAAGTTTTTGTGCTGCCATTCGCGGTCACATCAAAAGCAATTTTTACGGCATTCACAATTTCAAAGAAGAACGTTTGTTGGCACATTTCTCCGTTGACTTTGAAATAGACCGTCAACAAATATTGACCAGCGGCTTCAAACGGTGCACCGACTTCCATGGTCGAACTGACCCATTCCGCAGTGTTACCCGTACCGCTTGACGCCTTGTATGCCACACTGGACAACACAACTGCCGCTTCCCCATTCATACCTGCCCCCGTCGCATGTCCAACATTGCTGTACAATTTGACTGGTGGGAAGTTGGTACGCACGGGTTGTAAGTTTTTAGTGGTGACATAGTTTGCCAATTCGGTCGCATACGTCAAAGCATCACTGACGCGCATATTGTTGTAGTCGGTGACCGAACCGCTTTCCTTGGCGGTCATCTTTGCTTCACGCACCCAAGCGGAAATATCACTACTGATGTTGGCATTTTCACTGTCATAAAATGGCAACGGTCCGTTGTATTTACTGTCGGAGTGTTGTCCACCGTAGTAGGCTTGGAAACCAAGAATATTTAAGATACTGGAATATTGGGTGTAGTGTTTCAAAGTGACGTACCCTTTTGCGGCACCGGGAGTTTTGATACCTTGGTTGGTTTCAAGGTCAAAAAGATACCAACTGTAATATCGCAAGGTTGAAATCACATGGTATTCGCCGATGTTGTAAAACTGCAATTCACGCCGGCTGAAATCGTCTGGATTGTTTTGAGAATATTTAGCCGTGGTCTGCACTTGGACATCAAAAAAGTACGACATATAAGTCAACGTTGGATATTCGCTTTCGTAAGAATAGTTGTAAATTTCACTATTCCCCGCCACGCGGTATTTGGTATCAAAACGTGGGAAATTCATATAATTGGCTTTATTCACAATGACAAACGAGAAGCTGATATCCAGTTGCGTGAACACACCATCCCCGCTGGTAATCTTTTGTTTGAACATGATTTGGTAAAAACCTTGTTCTTGGAACATAGCACGTAACGCATTACCGTTATACGCCACCGCACCGATGTCAAAAGTCGTTAACGCACTGTTGGTATAATTGATTTCACCCAACAGAACTTGTTCGTTTTCGGGTGTATCATTACGGGCATCATAAACTTTGATGGAATTGCCACTGCGCACGACACGGTACAGAATTTTAGCATTGCTGTTACAAAGTCGTATCGTGCTATCTGTCGATAAAGTAATATTTGGTGCAACCTTCAAACTTATCGACCCTGTCGATGTGTCCATGATGTTTAAGTCAGTACCATCCGCATTTTCAATTACCGCAGTATAGCCGTTAACATTTTGGGCATTAGGGGTCAGTGTTAGATTGAAGATTTCGTTACCATCGGCATCGTCAATCACGGTTTCAACGGTCTCACCACCAACCGACAAATTATTGGGTACACCGCAGTAAACTTGATCGGCAGGATATTTGGAATCGACCTCATAAATCAAATTTGCCAAGGTTTGACCATCACGCGTAATTGTCAAATCTTTGGGGATATCCGACAAGTTGGTCAATTCAAACAAAACTATGTCATCGTAGTTATAGGGGTCAAGCATAATGACGGGAACTTCCAAATTATTCCCTAAGCCATTCACAATCGAACGCATTTCGGTATTGGTATAAATCGGATAAGGATAACCCGCTTTACGTTTGGTTTGGAACTCCGGGAACGACCGAGTGTTCGCGGGCATGGCATTCAAGAACTCGGTTAAAACCCCGCGGTCATAACGTTCTTCCAATAATGTTAATGTGGTACTCTGCCCCAAAGTGATTGTTCCAGTATCGGCTGAATCGTACCCCATTCGTTCGTACAAATCGTCAAAAGTTGGAATGTAATTGGGGTCACGCATAAAGGCTTCGTTGTTGACTGCGTTTGAATTGAAATTACGATAGTTAAACAAGCAAGTTGAGCCAAACAAAGACAGAACCATTGTTACGCTTAAAATGGTCAGCGCAATAATTCTGCCACGGCTATACTTCATTCGTAGTCCCCCAACATAGTATGGTTAAATTATAATTTTAATATTTGATATCGTCAATCAATTCACCACGACTTACCATTCAAATAAATCGTGACGTTCAGCAGTATTGACACGGCGAATGATAATATCATTACGACGGTGGATGTCATAATAGATGGCTGCTTCATCAAAATACTTACCCGGGATATAGATGTCTGGCGTCGGCAACAATTTAATCGCACCCTTATTGATACATTCGTAGAACAAGGTGACCTTACTGCGCAACGGGTGAAAGGTAAAGCAATACACGAAGATATTACCCGGCACAATATCCAACAATTCATTGGGTGGCAACAACGGACGACTGGCGGTATTGGTTGCGGTTGATTTACTGCCCCCTTCGGAGTCTTCCTTGGCGGCTTTACCCGTGTTACGGCTGACGGTCGTGCTTTCCGTGGTGATTTCCATGTCCCCCATCAAGTCAGAGAACATCTTACGTGTATCCGTGTCGTTAACACCGACGAAAACTTGGTGGTTACAGTTGTTACGCACCGTTACGGCGGTCTCTGCCCCGTACGTGGTTTCCAACTGTTTGTAATCTTGCAAAACCAAGGTAAAGAAAATGCGGCGCGAACGGGAAACCGTAATCACGGTCGCGAAATCGTTAATCTTCGGCATGTTACCAAATTCATCCAACACGAAGTACGTCGGCCACGGTAATTTTCCGCCGCGTTCGTTCGCACTGGCAACCAAGGATTTATACAATTGCGAAATGCACAATGTTGCCAACGGATGACGGACTTTAATTTGGTCAGGAATAATCAAGAAGAACGCGGTTGGCTTTTGTGCAAAGTCTTCAAATTTGATGTCAGTTCCACTGGTGATGTAGCAAATACCTTTATCGTTGAACATGGACAATTTTTGGGTTGCAATCCCAAAGAAGTTACGCATGGTGTTTTCAGCATTCGCCGTAACGGTTTGGGCTAACGAAGCCGCCACCGACAATTTGTCACGACCTTCAAAATAGTTCTTAATCGTTTTGAACATGGCTTGTGGGTCGTTATCGCGAATCGACAGAATTTTGAAGATATTATAGAAGTTAAATTTTTCACGGGTCATACCCAAATTCGGGTTCAAGCTGTCTTCCAACATTGCCATCGCAGTACCTTGAATTAAGTCACGTGCGCCCTGTTCCCAACTGGGGTCCTTTTCATTTTCAATCGGACAAATTGCCGAGCAGATGTCTTTAATGTCGGCTTCGGAATCCGAAATCAACTGTTGGCGTAAAGTACGCATTTCATTTTCCGCCATATCTTTGTTCGGGAAAGCAATCCCGTTGAAAGCGTACCAAACGGGCGGATACGAACTGGCAATCACACGGAGACCCATTTTAGCTGGGTCAGCATTTTCATAACGTTTAATTTCGCGTTCCAAATGTTGTGCCCGTTGGAACATATCCCATGGTCGTTCAAACGGATTCCAACGAGAACTGCGGATGGGGTCATTCAGGTTGAAGACTTGAACGTCATAACCTTGACGACGCAAACTTTCTGCCAAGGTATTGTAGATTTCCCCTTTCGGGTCGGTAATCACCAAATTCGGTTTTTGGTTGGAAAAGCCCAACGTATATAAGAATGGGAACACATACCCTTGCGTTTTGGCGGCACCAGTTGTACCCAGAATAATCGAGTGGTAATCTTTCGGCACCATGTTAATGTGAATGTCACCCCCAATCAATTCAAAGCGTGCCAACGGTCCAGTCTTCTTCAAGGCAGCCAATTGTGAGCCTTTGGTGTAAATGTAAGTCTTATCACGTTCGACATCCGTCATCCAACGGTTGGAGTAATATTGGGAAACACCTTTCTTTTTTTTCTTTCCGTCAGTCTCCAAATACTTGAACAAACCAAAGACCAACAGTCCCAAGGGAATCAACATCATCCCGTACTTAAAAAGATCATCGTTCAAACCAAGCGGACTGAATGTCGAACGTTGTGCCAACATATTTGATGCCGCCAACAAACACACCGCCAACACAACTAACCCACCAATAATGATGAATGCCCATTTCCCCAATTTTTGCATATTCATATTGTTTATATAATAATTGAGATTATGTTAATTAGGCAACTTGATTTTTTGTAAATCGGTCAGTAACGCTTGCAACAAAGTCACTTTCAAAGAACGACGTGCGTCACCTTGCGTTTGAGTGCCAAACATCTGCCATTGCCCCGCGTGCGCCAAGGTGTCACTGAAAAACACAAATTCGGCGAACCGCAGTCCCAACCGTTGTGCCGCCGCCGCAAAGCCCGCACATTCCATCTCTACCACAACTGCCCCTTGTGCACGACGTTTCGCCGAGCGGGCTGTCGTTTCACGGAACAACGCATCGGTCGTCCAAGTGATACCCCGCACCACATTCATGCCGCCGCTTTGTAAAAACTTTTCCACCCAAGCGGTCAACTGCGGATTGGTTTCGACATAGACCGATGGTGCTAAGTAATGGTAACTGGCACCTTCGTCGCGAATGGCTTTCTCGATGAGCACACACGCATCATCGGCAATCTTTGCATCCAACAACCCCGCTGTGCCATAAGCAATGACGTTTTCAATGCCTAAGTATTTCAATTCTTCGATGACCGCCGTTGCAACAGGGCTGCCCACCGTCATTAAAACAATCAAACATTGGTCACGGTATTGGTAAATGGGAATCTTGCCCGAACGACCGTAAACGTAATACAACAAACGACAATCTTTCAACACTGGCTCTAAAAAGGCACGGTCAATGTTTTCGCATAAAAACGTACAAATGGCAGTCTTAATCGGCACGTCCAATTTGACTTGCTTTTCCGCGTGCATCGCACGGGGCGTAATGATTGGTTCGTCGTCAAAGAACTCGGTAATCGGTGGCAACTGCTCCATTACAAAATTTCCACGTTCTTTTTATAAATTTTGGTAAACTCTTTGCCTAATTTTTGTAATTGGTAAATTTCGGTCTTAGCGGCATCAACATCAACCTTCATTTTCTTCATGTCGGTTTCGGTAATCAATTTAATAATGACACTGTCACCCAACACATCACATGAAATGTCTTTCACCACTTTTTGGTTACGTAAATTGATGGTGTATGCCATTGCTTCGATAATTGCCAACTTACGCACGGCTGCCAAATCTTCTTCGTTCATTAGGTCTTTATATTTGACCCATTCTGATAACATGAAGTCGTCCCAGTTGCGGCAACTGGCAACAAAGGCTGCCATGACGATTTCTTTGTGGCTTAAACCGTACAAGTTCGCGTTCAAAATTGCGTAGTAGGTAATCTTGTCAAAATTTTGTTTGTTGATGTTTGCGCCCAAATTAAACAGCAAGGTTGCGACTTTCAAAATGCGGGTAAACGCACGGGGCAATTTGTGTAAGACTTTTAATTGCATGTACAACGTGCTGGCTAAGAAGTATTGGTATTTCGCACTGTCTAAATCCAAGTTGTTCGCCCAGATAATGGTCTCCACACTGTTCAAGCAAACATCGTTGACGGGCTTGTCATCTTCTTGCATCGTCAAATGATGAGCAATCCCCACGTTACGTCCGTGGCGGTTAATAATGATTTTAGTTAAGTTGGTATAGTCCATGACCGCCAAAGCAATTGACATCCCGTTCATTAAGTAACCGATACCATTCGCCGTAATGCCTTTTAATTTAGCACCACGTTCCACGTCCAAGCCTTGCAAGAACGTCAAGATTTCCGCGAAGTGCGTTTTGTCACTGTTATAATTGTGATCCACATCAAACGGATATTTATTTTTCTTACGGGACAAACGCGCAAAGCCCGTAAAAATTTCGCTGGAACCAATCACAGGGATTTCGGGGTCAATTTGTTGGAACGGCTCACCCGCCGCTTTCAACAAGTTGTTAAAGTCTTCCACCGAAGTAAAGTTCGCCGCGCCCATCGGAATGGTCGCACTGTTCAAAATCACACGGCGGCAATAATAGACCAAACGCGTACTAGAAGTAGAAACCGCAACAATCAAACCTTTCGCAATGTCAATCGTATTAACCACGGCGGTATATAAGGTATTGATTTCTTCTTCTTCGCTTAACAATTTGAATTCCAAGTCCAAATCCGAATTGATTTCTTCCAAGAACGAAATGTAGTTCTTGGCGGCGGTCAAGTTGGCAGATGCCACACAGTGATATTTAGACACACCATTGGCAATTGCTAACTGTTTATACATTTGTAAGATGTTGATACATTCTTTAATTTTAACAGTTTTAATCAATTCGCTGTTGGCTTGTAAATGTTGTTCAATCCCAACGTTTTCCGTGTATTCTTTTTCAACTTCAAAATACTTACTTTCTTCAATGCGCACAATCGACAATTTAATTTGATTAGTGCCTAACTCCATAATTGCAACTTTTGTCATAGTGCGATATTAACATAAATTTTTAATTTTGTATAGACCTTACGCAAAAGTTTTTTTCTTGCTAAAAGCGGCGATTTTAGTGTAGACTATCCTTTATAGGTAGATGGAGAAAATGATAATGAAGAAGTTCTGTAAATTGATGGCACTGGTCTTGGTAATGACCTTACTTTTGTTCACCCCCAGCACGGCTGTGGCGGTTAGTAGTTTGGCAAAAATCGCACCCGCCGATACATCCGATCGATTTGCTGCTCCATCACAAAGCGCTGCACCCTTTGATTTCGTTGCTGTCGATACATATGATTTAGCCAATTGGACAAAACCGAGCGGTACTTATCTCATCTCCCAACAACTGACCGCCGAGAACAATAACAAATTCTACGAAGAACACAAAGAAAACACCTTAAAAGACCTTTCGGGTCACACGCCCTATGTCATTGCTTCCACAACCAGTATGCCCGCAAGCGGTGGCTACACCACCAATGCCATCACCTTGGCTGCTAACGGCTGCTATAAAATTTCGGTGGAATATTGCGTCGTCAAACAAAAAGATTCCGCTGTAAAAGTTGGTGCTTTTGGTACTTTCTATTTGAACGACGAAGCCATCACCCTACCAGAAAACAATCACGTTTGGAGTACAGCGGTCTTTTACGTCCGTACCGACCAATTGGAAACGGCAACCGTCACTCCCGAATTATATTTCGGTTCACGTCAAGAAAATGCCTTAGGCTCAATTTATTTTGACAAGTTCACCGTCAATGCCGTCAAACAAAGCACCTTTGACCAAGACGTTGACGATCCTAACCGTGACCGCAGTAAAACTTATTACCTTAACTTCACCAACAACAGTGCCCATATCTTGGAAGCAGGTGATTTCGCCAACGAAAAATTTACTGGTATCACTACCGCGAACGCAGACTACAGTAACAGTATTTCTACCGCTGAACTGCCGACCAATTTAGGTTTTCAAAGCGAACAACCCTACTTTTACGCCAAAGACAGCGTCACGAGCAACGTAATGTTATTAAAAGCCAACAAATCTGATGTCACGGTAACTTTACAAGATTACACTTTCAAACCACGTCCCAACGAAGCGTACATGTTCCAATTCTACTCCATCGCCACAGCAACGGATGATTTTAGCGGTTTTTATTTCAAAATCGGTGACGATGCCCAACAAATTACCAAAGTCAATAATTATCCTTACCATAATGGTTGGCAATTAAATACCGTCTTCTTTGTGGCAGGACGCGACTTGAAACAAGAATACACTTTAAGTTTTAGTTTAGGCAATGGCGGAACAACCACAGGTTGGGCATGTATCGACGATTTCCAAATCTATAAAGTCAACGGCAGTTATGCCACCAACAACCGCGCCGCTGTTGGCGTTCATAATACGATTGACAAAAATGACACCGACACGGTCTTAGATATTCCCAATGGTTATTTTGAATTAGGTACCGCCGCCGACAATGTCAACAAAGACAGCAGTTACCCTTACCCGTTGGTTGCCAACGATTGGACCACCAACACCACCACGAACGGTATTGTCAATTTGCATGCTTCATTGTGGCACGACCGTTTCGGTGACAACCCCGGTTCAATTAACAACAACAGTTATTTCGATAATAATCATGTCTACATGATGCACAATGCTGAACGCACCATCAACGTGCTGACCAGCCCCGCACTCACGACCACCAATGACGCCACCACTTACGTCTCATTTGATGCTTATAGCAATCTGGCAACAGAAACCCGTGCTTACATTTTATCGGCGGAAACCGATGATGACGGTAACATGTCCAACGAAATTATCTTAGGCAACTACATCGACATTAACGACAATGGTTGGCATCATTACGAATTTAACATTGTCGAAGGCGCCTACGCCAACACGCGTAACTATTACTTACGTTTCGTCATGAAAGGCATTGGTTACGCCTACATTGATAATGTCCGCACCACGACCGATGGGGCTTTCCAAAATGCTTCCGCAGCACAAACCACTTCGGCAGACGTTGACTTAACCAATCCGTTGGCAATTGAAGACCTTTGGCAACCCACCGACGGAATCAAAGAAAATGCTTGGATTCATAAAACTAACGATGGCTTGAAAATCGAAAACGTCAACAAGCAAAAGACTGTCGTTCAAAATGCTTTCGCCTACAATTTGACTGCCGACGATTATTACGAAGTTGTCATCAGCGCGTACGGCAAAAATGCGTATCTTGGTTTCAGCAGTTATGACGGCTTGTTAGAAGTCACCACCGACAAGTTAGACCCCGAAATGTTATCTGATTACAAATTGTACATCCACCCCAGTGAGGGTGCGACCGCGGTCAATTTCCAAGTGACTGTGGGTTACGTTGGTGACGACACCGACACTGCCCCCATTGCCGACGGTAACATTTTTATCAGCAGTATTGAAATTAACAGCATCGACGAAGACGACTTCAATAACGCCAAAGAGAACGCCACCAGTGACTCACGTTTGAAAGTTTTATCACTGGCGGAAGAAAACGACGACGACAATGATATTGTCTACAACGAACCCGACAACAACTTCTTTGGTGAAAACTGGTGGTATTTAATTCCCACCTTGATTACAGCAATTGCTTTGCTTTTGGCGATTGCAACTTTCTTGTTCCGTAAGATTAAATTTGAAAAACACATTACCAAGAAAACGACTTCTTACGCCCGTGATATGCGCATGAAAAATCAACACAATAAAATTGTTGCCCAAAAGGCCGCAAAAGTAGATAATGTAACAGATGAGCCGCAAAGTAAGTAAGTTAATTATTGTCTTGGTTGTGGTTGCCATCATCGCCGGTGTGGGTGTTGGCTTGTATTTCCATTACAACCAAGGACCAATTATCGGTCGCATTCAATTTGGTCAAAAATATTATTTAACGGAAATTCGTGACACCGAACGATTTGCAGGTGCGACAATCAGCCGTGACAGTTACTTTCAAATTAACCCAGACAAACAAACTGGCAAACTTTGCTTGGTTGGTTTAACCGCCACCACAACCACGAATCATGATGGAACTACCACTACTGCTGCCATTCCCTTTATCGTCACCAACTATAAAGAAGGGGTGAAAAACACCGTCATTGATTTTGAATACATTATTGACAACGGTGAAAAGACCCAAATTCAACACTTACAAGCCATCAGCAATAATTCCGAAATTCGCATTAAAGCGGTTGAACCACACAACGTGCAAGTCATTCAACAAAACCCCGACAAAAACTTAACTGAACTCAATTACGCGGTCACCATTTTGGTGTTCGCAGCAAAGGAGGCGGAATGATGAGACGTCGTGGTGTCAAGATTGCCATTATTTGTGCCATCATTGCCGTGTTGCTGATTGGCGGTGGTCTAATCATTTATTTTAGTTTCTTTAATAAAACCGTTTACCACGTGACTGGTGTTGACAAGACCGACTACACCGTTGCCGACTTTAAGGCAAACTCCGAATTAGAATTTTACAAAAACGGCACTTTCCGTATCCGCATTGAACACAAAGATAAAGGCTTATCCTTAACGGGAATTGGGACTTATACTCTGGATGGCAAAACTTACCAATTGACCTTTATTCAAGCATTCGGACGTGACACCAATGACCAAGTAGTCAATATCATCGACCAATGCGACAAGATTACTTGCACCCGTTCGGGTAATCGTATCAAGTTCACTGACCACAAAACACAAACCTTTTATTTTGGGTAATCAATCACCCGACACCGTGCGGGAGTTGATACTGGCACCATAATGGTTGCGGGTAATTCGCTTTCGTTACGACAACGGTTCGCCAAAATAATCGTGCATGGTGCCACCCCGCATTCACGGGCAATTTCAAACAATTTGCCTTTTACATATTTAATTTTCACAAACATATTCATGTGTATGCGCGCGTTTACCAAATCAGTGCTTGTGATTACCGCGTTCGCCGCCTTGACGCGCTTGATTGGTTTTGTTTTCCGCATCTTCTTGTCGCGGTTGTTGGGTGCCGAAATGTTGGGTGTCTATCAAACGGCACTCAGCATTTTTATGATTTTGTTGACCATCATTAGCAGTGGTTTGCCGTTAGTGATTTCGCGTGAAGTTGCGAAAAACCCACCACACAGTCCACAAATCCGTTCCTTGACCGTAGCAGGCTTATTGGTCGGCATTGTCACTTCCCTGTTGCTTTGCGGTGCAGTCTTATTAGGTCACAATCTCTTGGGCTTAATTTTTACCGACCAACGTTGCATTGGGATTCTGTTCGCCTTACTGCCCGCTTTGGTTGCCAGCAGCGTGTACAGTGTCTTACGTGCGATTTGGTGGGGCGAAAAGAAATTTTTCTTACTGGGTTTAACCGAGTTAATTGAACAAATTGCCCGTGTCGTTTTGTTCGTGCCGTTATTGGGGATTGCGTTTTATTTTGCTGATTTGGCACACGTGGCGGCATGGTCTTTCACTGGGGCGTGCGTTGTTTCCGCCTTGGTGGTGGTCATCATTTTTTTACGTTGCCGCCATTGGGAACGTGCCCCACTGCATCCACAACAATACATTACCCCGCTGCTTAAAGCCGCGACGCCCATTACGGGTGTGCGTTTGTTTTCCAGTCTGACCATTCCCGTTGTGACCGTACTACTACCATTACGCTTAGTGGCTGCGGGTTGGGAAAATGCCGCTGCGATTGCCCACTTAGGTATTATCACGGGCATGACACTTCCCCTACTCACCATTCCGTCAACCGTAATTTCTTCCTTAGCCACCGCGTTGGTTCCCGAACTATCTAATATGATTAACGCGCAACAATGGACCGCTGTACGCCGCCAAATTCGCACTGTGTTGCGTTTTACTATCTTTATCAATTTCTGCTTTATCCCGCTCTACCTAGCGCTTGGCACCCCCATTGGTGACTTTTTATACGCAGATATTAACAGTGGAATCTATCTCGCCCGTTCCGCGTGGGTGATGTTGCCGATGTCATTATCCCAGATTACCAACACGACTTTGAACGCAATGAATCGCGAAAATTTAACCATCCGCAACTACGCGATTGGAACAGTAATTCTGTTGCTGATAATTTGGTTTATGCCCGCGGTGATTGGTGCGGATGCCGTTTTATTGGGCATGGGTGCCGCCATGACCGTGTCCACCATATTGAATCTGATGGCAATTCACAAAGCCACCAACTGGCGTGGAGTTGATCCAACCTTACCCACGATTTTCAGTTATCTGTTGATTGGTATCCCCGTTTTCGCTTTGGGCTATTTCACTTATCAACTGGGTACGGCTTTACCCTTAATCATCAATTTGCTTCTGGCGGGCGGCGTGGCGGAATTAGCCTTCTTCGGCTTGTGTTGGGCAACTAATTTGTTTACAATTCCCATTAAGCGGCAATAACTTAAACAATGCTTACCATTGTGATTCGGGTGATTATTATTTACTTCATCGCGATTGTTGTGATGCGATTGATGGGCAAACGACAAATTGGCGAAATGGAACCGTTTGAATTGGTGATTACTTTAATTATTGCTGATTTAGCCACGATCCCGATGGCTGACCCCACCATTCCGATCTGGTACGGAATTTTGCCGTTACTGGTCATACAAGTCATTCACTTCTTTGTCGTCAAACTGCAATGCAAAAGTGAAACCGTCCGCAACATTCTATCGGGCTCACCCGTGATTGTGGTTTCACCGTCGGGCATTGACCGCAAGAAATTAAAAGAACTAGATATTTGCGAAGACGAGTTAATGGAATTATTACGCGGCAAAGACATCTTTGACATCAAAGATATTGATTATGCGATTTTGGAAAGCAGCGGGAAATTATCGGTCGTCCCGAAAGGCGAAGGGGAAAAGGTGTCATTATGAAGCGTTGGATTGCAACTATCTGTATTGTTTTACTGATTGCCGCGGTAGTCATTTGGGAACAAATTTACGTCAATCAAACCTTCCAACACATGGAAGACCAGATTAACACTTTAATTGCCGCGGTCGAAGTCTGCGGTGATGAAGACGCCGACACCGACGAAAACAAAGCCCAAATTGCCGCGATTGAAGATTACTGGTTAAAACGGGAACGGGTACTGTGTTACTTAGTCAAACATACCGAGACTTTCCAAATCAGTGATGCCATTATTTACGCCAAAAATTTCATTGAATTTGGCAACAAAGAAGAAGTCATGTCCGCTTTACGCAAATTAGAGTATTTGGTGCGCGTCCACAGTTACAACATGGGCACCAGTTTGGAGAACATCATTTAACGGGTGCTAAAATCGTTTTCAAGAATTGCCCAGTAAAACTGCCCGCTACTTTGCTGACGGCTTCGGGCGTACCTGTCGCAATGACTTGCCCACCGCCGTTACCACCTTCGGGTCCCATGTCAATGATGTAATCTGCCACTTTAATCACGTCCAGATTGTGTTCAATCATAACCATGGTATTACCCGCATCGACCAAACGATTTAACACTTCAATTAAATTCTTCACGTCATAAGTCGACAAGCCCGTGGTGGGTTCATCCAAAATGTACATCGTTTGCCCCGTCATCGGTCGTGCCAATTCGGTGGCTAATTTCACCCGTTGCGCTTCCCCGCCTGATAATTCGGTGGCAGGTTGACCCAACTTAATGTACCCCAGACCGACATCTTGTAAGGTTTGTAATTTCTTCGCAATCTTCGGGTGGTTCGCAAAGAACTCACTAGCTTCGTCCACGGTCATTTCCAAAATATCCCAAATGTTTTTGCCTTTGTAATAAATGGACAATGTTTCGCGGTTAAAACGTTTACCATCGCAAACATCACATTTAACATAAATATCGGGCAAGAAATGCATTTCAATTTTTTGCGTGCCGTCACCTTCGCAATTTTCACAACGTCCCCCGGGCACATTAAACGAGAAGCGTCCCGGCGCAAAACCACGTTCTTTCGCATCCTTGGTCGCAGCAAATAATTCACGCACCAACGTCCACAAGCCCGTATACGTGGCTGGATTGCTGCGTGGTGTGCGTCCGATGGGACTTTGGTCGATTCGGATAATTTTATCAATGTAGGGCTTACCAATGCCGTTTTGCAGCCCTTGGAAGAGTTCGTAATTCACCAAACTGCTTTTGCCACTACCCGACACCCCCGTAACCACGGTTAATACACCGACGGGGAAACCGACATCAATGTGACGTAAATTATTGGTCTTTGCATCACGTACCCAAATCATATCTTTACCAATTGGACGACGTTTGGTCGGAATTGCAATTTGCTCACGTCCCGACAAGAAACTGCCTGTCACCGAACGGGGACAGTCAATCACATCTTGCACTGTACCCGCCACCACAATTTCGCCACCATGAACCCCGGCATGCGGTCCAACGTCCACGATGAAATCCGCACTGCGAATCGTTTCTTCGTCGTGCTCTACCACCACCAAAGTGTTACCTTGGTCACGTAAGTGCATTAACGCCGCCAATAACTGTTGGTTGTCGCGTTGGTGCAAACCGATACTGGGTTCATCCAAAATATACAGCACTCCCACCAAGCCTGCCCCAATTTGGGTTGCCAAGCGAATACGTTGACTTTCACCGCCCGACAATGAACTCGCACTGCGCGCCAAAGTCAAATAATGCAAACCCACGTCCACCAAGAATTGACAACGTGCTAAGACTTCTTTGACAATTGGTTGTGCGGTAACCGCCGCGGCGCCCGTCAATTTCAATTGACGCACCACTTCAATCATTGCGGTAATCGGCATGGCGGTTAATTCCGCAATGTTGCGACCGCCGACCGTAACCGCCAACACTTCGGGTTTTAATTTTTGCCCGTGGCAAGACGGACAGTCATCTTCGATAATCATCTTCGCCAAAGCATTCCGCACGTATTCACTGCTAGTTTCGCGGTAACGGGTCATGACTTCTTCTGGGGTCATGTAGCGGATTGATTCAAACGAACATTGCTTAATTTTTTCGGGATCCATGCGCGCCACAAATCCCAAACCGTTACATTTTTCGCACGCGCCAAACGGGCTATTGAACGAGAAACTACGCGGCTCTAATTCGGGAATCGAAATGCCACAATCTACGCAAGCCAACTTGTCCGAGAACGTCCGACTTTCATCACCGCAAACAATCGTGACCAAGCCGTTGGTTAAACGCAAAGCAATCTCAATGCCGTCCACCAAACGCGTACGTTCGTCGTTTAACGCCTTCAAACGGTCTACAACGACATTGATGTTGTGTTTTAGGTTTTTATCAAGTTTGATTTCTTCGTCCAATGTCCATAGGTTTCCGTCGATTTTAATGCGAACAAAACCGCTTTTCCGCAATTCTTCAAACCGTTTCTCAAAACTGCCTTTGGCGCCACGGACGATCGGGGCTTCAATGTAAATTTGTTGTTCGGAATAATGCTGATAGATTTGGTCAATGATTTGGTCGACCGTTTGGCGTTCCACCACTTTCCCGCAATGCGGACAATGTGGAATCCCAATGCGGGCATACAGCAACCGTAAATAATCATAAATTTCGGTCACCGTCCCCACGGTCGAACGTGGGTTGTTGTTGGTTGTTTTTTGGTCAATCGCAATCGACGGTGACAAGCCCGTAATTTTGTCCACGTCGGGCTTTTGCATTTGTCCTAAGAACATACGGGCATACGAACTCAAACTTTCCATAAAACGGCGCTGACCTTCGGCATACAACGTGCCAAACGCCAAACTACTTTTACCACTACCCGACACACCCGTAAATACGACTAACTTGTTCCGCGGAATCGTTACATCCACATTTTTCAAATTATTTTCCCGCGCACTGGTAATCACGATTTCATCTAACATAATCTTTATTATATCTCATTTTGCGAAACTTTTCAATCCCAGTTAATCAGCATAATTGGCTTTGGCTAATTTACGAATTTTTTGAATGGTGTTATCCACTTTCTTTTTACTGATTCCGAAAATCTCGCAAATTTCTTGATAGGAATAACCTTGAAAATAAGCATTGAAAATCGCACGTTCAACTGCACTGCAATCGTCCAAAGCCTCGTGCAAAATTTTCAGCAATTCTTTCACGTCACCGTTACGCACATCACCCGCATAATCTTCCGTCGGCAAAGTCGTTTCAAACAGCACGGTTGGTTCGGCTTCGCGTTTCCGAATTTCGTCAATGATGTGGTTGCGAATTACGACACTGGCATAAGTCTCAAATTTCGCACCGCCCTGCGCTTTATAAGTCCGTTCGGCTTTCAACAGTGCCAACATGCCTTCTTGAAACAAATCATCTTCCGCCATGCCCGTATTTTCAAATTTACGGATAACCGCACGCACCAATCGTTCGTGTTCGTAGTTCATCATAAATTCCTTTGTCGGTTTACTTCATACAACGCAATTGCTGTCGCACTGCCTACGTTCAAACTGTTCACTTTCCCGTGCATGCGAATCGTAACAATGCCGTCCACCAACTTCCGCGTCAATTGGTGAATGCCGTTGCCTTCGCTGCCCATCACCAAAGCCACCGGTCCTTTCAAATTGACTTTGGAAATTTCCATGCCACCCAATTCGACCCCGTAAATCCAGAAGCCTTTGTCTTTCAAGCGTTGGATTTCTTGGTTGACGTTCACAACTTTACAAATTTGCACGTTGGCTGCCGCACCTTGGCTGACGCGCATCGCGGTATCGTTTACGGTAACACTGCGGTTCTTTGGCAAAATAATGCCGTCCACGCCCATGCATTCCGCCGTACGGATAATGTTGCCCAAATTGTGTGGATCTTCAATCCCGTCCAAGATTAAGAACAATGGTTGTTTCCCTTGGGCATAAGCATTTTCAATCACTTCTTTCAAATCAAAATACTGGTAATTGGTGACGTAAGCCACGACCCCTTGATGGTTCTTAGATTTGCTGATTTTGTCCAAAGCCGCTTTATCGACAAACTGATAAGTTACCCCCGAAGCCTTAATGCGTTCAATTAAATGTTGGTCACGTAAATTCGGTGACACCAAAATTTTATCAATCGTGCCGTTCCCGTCCAAAGCCTGTGCAACACTGTTTCGTCCTTCGATTAACATTAGTATTGAATCTCCTTCATGCGGGCAATGTTCAGCGCCGCGTTAATTTTACCCAAGTTCCCCGTTACGTGCCAAAAGCCAATCAAGGCTTCCACAGCAGTGGCTCGTTTGTAATTGGCTAAGGTCGACGATTTTGGAACATTGTTATTGTGGGCATTGCGCGCGCGTTTGACAATATCTTTTTCCAGTGGCGTAAAAGTTGGCTCTAATTGCTGATAAATTTCGCTTTGGAAATTAGCACATTCGTACGACGTAGCAATACTGTGCATTTCCCCTGCCTTGCTGTAATTGGCAACGTTTTCCAACAACATCACGGCACGAATATTATACGACCACACTGCATCACCGACAAAGGCAAGATACAGCGGGTTTAATTGACTGGCGTCTTTTTCTGAGATTAAATTCATACATATAAGAATATCATTAAACATGGAACAAGTGCAATTTATTTTACAACACCGCGGCACAGTGACGCTCAACCACGAGTACACTGTCACTTTGGAAGCCGGTCAAGCCTTGCAAATTGATTGGTTCCCCGACAATGATTTAATTGTTTCCACCGCCAACCACAATGCCTATTATAACGTCAAGAATACCACCCAGATTGCGCCAAACACCTATTTGATACAAATTGTCACCACGACCGACTTGCACGATTTACCGGTCAAATTTGAGCGCGAGCCGTACCTTGTGGCGGGCAATGTTGTCATCAACCAAGCCGACCAAACCTACTTAACCGCCGACCAGTTAGACATCACGCCCGACGAAATCGTGGCTGCCCACGGCAACCATGTCACCCGTGTTTTGTTCAGCGGTGACAAAGTTGCCACCGAACATTATGTGAAAAAGACAAAATAATTACTTACCAACCCATGCTATTCTTTAATTGGCTGACATAATAGGAAGCGTCACCACCATAGGGATAAACATTACCAGTTGTCCAATAAGTATATGAATGACCATTTTCTTTTAATTCAATGCCAACATACATTTGAATGCGACCATAACCACTGGTGATTAAGGCTCCGTAAACATCGCAAAAGATAATGAATTTGTTATCGCCATCATCAGTTATATAGTTATTAGCATACCAAGTATTCAAATTTTCATATCTTAATTGTTTATTGATAACTTTTTCTGCGTATTCTTTGGCTAAATCAATTTTTTCATCATAAGTTTTTGGTCGATTATAATTATAAATGCTCACGCCAATAATTACACTTGCAATCACAATTGCTACCACGATTAACGTTATAACAGCCTTACGATTTACTTTTTTACGCGGTCGATCAAGACTTCCACCCACCGTCATTCGATTGCCGAAACTATCTTGCATCCCGATTTCTTGGGGATAAAAATTGGGATTTAGCATTCTTGTTTTACAATTTGGACAAGCCACACACAGACTTGTATCAACTTCATTACCACAATTTGGACATTTCATAATGTATCTCCTTTATAAGTGCCATGGTTTACCGTCAAATAAACAAATAATGGTCGGTATCCACAAAAGAATTCCACCAAACAACAAATGCAAAAGAATACTATGACCACCGACAGCAACATGTCCACCATTTGAATTTTGGTTTTGCACGACAATTTGTGGTTGGCTGTATTGTTGTTGTTTTAACACTGCCCGACAGTTCGGACAGACTTTATAAACCTCCTCATCAACTTTGGTTCCGCAATTCGGACAAAACATATTTTTACCTCCTTTGTATCAATTCCAGATACAGATGATATAATATAGCCGAATATATTCATATAGTCAACGAATATTTTCGCATACCGAATATATTTGGCTACCCTATGGAAATAATTTGAGATAATATAGCTATGACAACTTGTGAAGCGATTGCAATTAGAGTCAAAGATTTGCTTGCCAAAAACAATATCTCGCAATATGCACTCTGCAAGAAAATCGCGATCGACCCAAGCAATATTTACAATATTTTATACAATCGCTGCAAGACAGTTACGCTTGATAAAATTTATTTGTTAGCACAAGGTTTTGATATGACAGTGCAAGATTTTCTCAATGACCCCGTCTTTGCCATGGATAACATCGATGCAGATTAGTGCATGGTTGCATCAATATCAAACTTAAATCTGAAACTTGAGCGCTATAATTTATAATTCTTGCCAATTTACTTTAATTGCATCAAGGATTATTTTTATCTTGGTAGAATCGAATATAACTGTTGCAATGTTCTCATTAGGATGAAACCCTACTTTGCTGGCAGATAGTAATGCTTTTGATACAAAAACGGTTAGGTTGGTTTTGTCGGCAAAAAATAAACTTAATAAGGAAACAGATCCGGTTGTAGCATTAAGAACGTGTGTAACAGTTTCGGCATCTGAAAAACTCAACTTTTTCTCATTTGTTATTGATTGAAGCGTTTTTATGTCCACTTTTTCGGATAATGGTAATATGACCAGATAATAGTGCGATTTATCTTTATTCGTTAGCACTAGACATTTTGATGATGTGCAATTTAATTTTACACCATATTTATCAGCATCTCCTTCGTGAAATAGTGGCGGATGCGATACAACATCGAAATCAATGTCTAGTGCTTTTAGTTGATTCAATATTTCTGCTTGTTGCACAAACACACAATACTGTAAATAACTTAAATTCGCAACTATTACACATCGGCATATCCATATCATCAAATAAACAACAAAAAAACCGCTCTTACGAACGGGTTTTTAATGGAACTTGCGTCTACCTAGATTGTCGGGCC
>CAZXAV010000002.1:0-22536 GCA_964638195.1 uncultured Prevotella sp.
AACCTTAATTTTATCCCGGAAAAAGTTTTCTAATTGTTCTTCTAATTTCATACAATTTAGTATAAAACAAATTCTTGATAATTTCAAATAAATTTTAATATTTATAATTGGTGACAACTTTCTTGCAAAATTTCTTAGTCGCCGGTCAAGACGGTTTGCATTTAATCGCGACCGCAGTCTTGCCCGTGTTGTTCCCATTTTTTGTCTTGACCACTCTGATTTTGAATTTGACCACCGCCACCCGACCATGGTTAGTTGCTGCCCTTGCCTATTGTTCTGGTTACCCGAACGGGGCACGCTTAACCCAAAACCTTTACTTACAACACCGCATTGATTTGCCCCAAGCCCAACAGTTGTCAATCATCACTTCGACCCCCAGTCCAATCTTTGTGATTGCCACAGCCGGGACAGTCTTTTTGCAAAACACGACATTAGGGTGCATGATTTTTCTTTGCGCCGTGATTGCGGCATTATTGAACGGTCACCTGTGGTCACCGAATCGTTCCACCGTCAAACCTCAGACCAAGCCCACCGTCACCCCAACCCAAGCGCCACATTTTTTCCAAGCTTTCAGTGACGCACTTGCAAATGCCACCACCGCAATTGTTAATGTTTGTGGCGTGGTTTTGTTTTTTTACATTACCGCCCGTTTGCTACATCTGCCCCCAGTTTTGGCGGGCTTATTGGAAATGACTACGGGGGTTGCCAGTACCACTAACCCACTGTTGGTGCAATTTTTTGTCACCTTTGGCGGACTATCGGTTGCCATGCAACAACAAATTTTCATGCAAAGTTTTCACGTCAAATTTTGGAAATACTTGGCTTACAAAATCACGCATGCCATCATTGCTTGTGGGTTACTATCTTTATATTTGTTATTTTTGAATTAAATAAATCCACGTCCGACCATACTGTCGCGCTACCACAGTTTGGGGATGACTGAATTCACGGTCGGTTTCAAAAACGATTAGTCCGTGCTGAATAGCATCGATTGCCCGACTTCCGTAATCACTGTCATACGGCGGATCTAAAAAAATCAAATCGTAATCCTCGTTTAAGACCGCTGTATAATCTTTTTGGGTTACCTTACAATTACGCCAGGTTTGCCCCAAGTTCTTTTTCACCACCGCCAACGCTTGGGAATCCAAATCATTGAAATGCACGAACTTGGCGCCACGCGATAAACATTCAATTCCGTACGCCCCCGTTCCCGCGAATAAATCCAAAACCCGAATGCCGTTAAAATCTACATAATTACTCAATAAGTTGAAAACATTCTCTTTGACACGGTCAGTTGTTGGTCGTGTCGTCGGGGTAAAATATTCCACCAATTTCTTGCCACGATGGCTGCCTGCAATAATTCGCATATTTAATCATATATCAAATTATGTTATCGATTCAAGTCAATTTGCACACGATTGTCAAAAATGTAGCCACCATCAAAAAGCAGTTACACACGGGGAGCAAATTTTGTGCGGTTGTCAAAGCCAATGCCTACGGCTTAGGACTTAAACGCATCAGCAAACTGTTAGCACCGTTGGTCGATTGTTTTGCAGTGGCGTCAATTGACGAAGGAATCACGTTGCGGCAAATTGGGATTCGGCAAGATATTTTGTTATTTGGGGTTTGCGAAAATGTGGCTGCCGCGATTCAACACAATTTAATCATCACCGTGGAAAGTGTGGCACAAGCACGTGCTTTACTTAAAAACGACCTTCATCCACGCATACATTTAGCGGTCAACACGGGCATGAACCGCTTTGGTTTAAGTTCAGTGCATGAATTACGCGAAACCTTACAGTTACTTGCTCACGAACGGGTGGAAGGTATTTACACGCATTTGGCTTACGAAAGTGACCACCCCGACGAAGTCAAAGCCGCGTTGGAACGTTTCCAAAAATTAACCCACATTTGCCAACAATATTTTCCGCACGTATTGGTGCATGCGGGTTGCAGCGGGGTTATCAGTTATCCCCCTGCCCACCTTGATATGATTAGAATTGGCAAAGCCCTTTACGGCGGAGTTGCCGAAACCCAAACCGCTTTGACAGTGACTTCACGCATCGTAGCCGTAAAAAAAATCAAAGCGGGTGCTACCGTCGGTTATAACGGAACATTTGTTGCACCACGCACCACGGTCATCGGTATCGTACGTGGCGGTTATGCCAACGGGATTCCCCCACAATTCAGCGGCACAGTTAACGTATTGGTTGGTAAACAACTTTGTCCCATTATTGGTCGCGTTTGTATGGATTGTTTCTTTGTTGATGTCAGCAAAGTCACCAACCCACTATCCCAACGTGTCACCATTATTGCCCCGCAAACTGGACAAACGTTACTCGACTTATCGCGTCAAGCCAACATGATAACTTGCAATTTATTGCAAGGTTTGGCAACGGCTTGCCACGAAGATTAACGCGAGAACCTAAATCCGCCGATATTACCGAAGCCAGCACTTTGCCAAGTGTTCAGATTACTGGTGTAAACATCAACAGTGTGTGTGACACTCTTATCAAAAGCATTTCTGTCAACATTAGCGGGTTTCAAAGATTGACGGTCGTATAAATAGATTTTGTTAACACTCGGGTGTAAATTTCTAAATGCATAGGCGCGAATGACGGCATCGGGGTTTGCGAAGCGAATCGTAATTTTAACCGTATCATCTTCGTCACTACCCAAGTTAGCAAATGCGTAACCTGCAATTTCTTTTTCTTCAAAGGTCAAATCTTTATCGTAGCCGTTCAAATAGAACACGTGCAATAAAGTATCGCGCCAAACAATCTTGTTGGTTTGTTTACCATCACTGGTTCGCACATCGGTAATATTCGTGTTCATAAAGATGCCGGCACCGACCTTCACAAAACGATTGTCACCGTTTTTACCATCTTCGGTCAATAAGCGCACGACCGCATTATCGGTCATACTGTAATCATTACAGAAAACCTTGTCACCCAGATAACGTAATGCCGGTTCATAGCCTGCTTCAAAAGTGACCTCAATTAAATTGATACACGTTTGGAACGCATAGTCATCCAAAGTTTCCAATGATGCTGGCAAGGTCAATTCTTGAATGGTAGTATTTTTGGCAAAAGCACTGGGACCAATGGTTAATTGTCGCACTGGTGTATCTTGACGGTAATTGTAATAAATACCACGCCCTTGTTGGTTAAAGGTGACTTTTTTTGCGTTAACGTTACTAAACGCATCTTTACCAATTTCACTGACTGCCCCACCAATCGAGATTTCGGTCAAGGTATTGCCAATATCACTGAAATTACCAATTTGTGAAATTGGCAACATATAACCGCCCGGGTATTTGTCACTTTCGTGGTATTTGGCAAATGGGATATTCAAACTGGTCATATTGACATAAGTAGAATTTGATACGGAGAAAGTATCGTCACCCAAAAGTTCGTAGGTTAAATTCGGGGTCACTTTTTCGTACAACGCATAATAGGTGTAAACGTTAATTCCATTCACCCGAACGGGATAACCACAATTCAATTCAGTGTTGGCGGTTCGGTTCGGCAAAATACGTGATTCAAGTTGCGCACTATTCCACAAATGTAAACCATTCGGATTTGGTCGATAGTTACTACTTACCCAACCAATAAATTGGTAACGCGAACCATCCGCCGTATTGAAACCTTGATCCAAACCGGGTAGATAAATATCGTCCAAATAATTGTAATAGGTCAACAATTCGTCCATGACGTAATCATTGCCGTTGCTGTCATAGAACACTTCGGGGGTGTAAGGTTTTTCTTCTTGTCCATTGTAGATGTAGAAACGAACTGGATATTCCGTCCAAGAACTGGAACTGGAAGCATCAAATTGCATAGTATATTTGTCCCCGATAATTTCATCACTGATACCCACTTTGTAAACTTCTCCGGCGTGGAACATTTTACCATTAAACATCCACCCAACAAATTGCGACCATGTTTTAGTAAAGTAGAAATTATAGTTTTTCTTTTGTGCGTTAAAGACGATGAAAGTTTGTCCATATTTGAATTTAACTTCTTCACGGGTATGACCAGATTCACTGTTATTGCAAGTAAACACAAAAGTCTTTTCGTACGGTTGAATCATCGGTCCTTTGTTCGGATTGTCTGCGGTGGTAAACAGCGGAATGTTACTGGGGATACCTTGTAAGTTACGTAAATCAACATCTTTATTTTCCACCATGACGCTGTTAATTTGTGTCCAATCGCGTCCCGCCAAAGCATATGGTTCAACTTGGGTAACTGTTTTTTCTAGACTTAGGTTGCGTTTTGTATAGTCTAACTCATTCAATCTAGCCGATGGTAAAACATACATCACGTGGGTTTTGGCATTAGGTGCTGCCAAATAATTATCAATGTAATACACAAAGCCATTATCAACAAAGGCATAACGCGTTTTGGTAGTCGTCTCATCACCAAACGTCACCCACGTTAAATTGCGTAACGCACCAGAAACGGCTTGGGAACTGACTTGTAAGTTCATACCTGCATCATCGTTCGCGGGCAAAATGATATGTGCAACCGTACCATTGAAAATCGCATTAGCGTCAATTTGTAAATCTTGGTTTTTTGCCAAATTGATGGTCGACAAATTATTGATGTCCGACAAAGCATACCCCGCAATGCGGTTCATTTGATTGTCTTGCAAAAGAGCCAATAATTCGTCCGTACTGACCGAAGTATGACTGGGAACACCGTACAGAGTTTTGCGGTCACGGCTGACCAACAAGCCCATCAGAGTAGATTCAAAATCATATTTCTCACTGGTATGAAGAATTGAGGTCGGCTGACCAACGCTATTCATCAAACGATAACCTTTACAAATGCGGTAGGCTTGGAAATTAGCACCGACCACAGGGCTACCCGTCACGATTAAATTTTCACCAACGTAAAATTCTTTAATGGTGTCACATTGAATCGCACGTGGTTCCAAAGTAATTTTACTGTAAGCGGGTACGACCACGTGGACTTCACGGTCACTGTTAATCACAAGGTAACCTTGTTGCACCGTATAGCCGCTGTCACTCCAAGCACGCGGCAAAGCCACCACATCCACACTGCCGTTAATGGGTGGAATTTTTACTTCGGCACTGCTCAATGATAAGATATTGTATGTGCGGTAACCGACTGTGTCGTTACCAACTTTGTATTCTTGCAAACTGCCACTATGTTTTACGCGAATTGGTTCAAATTCAAAATCAAAGTCAATTGAAGGCAAATATTCACCGGGGAACCAAATTTTCTTTTCAAAATACTCTTTGACGGTACGGTTGACACCATCGGGCAAAATTGCTCGCCAACCGACAAAGTTTGACCCCGAATACATTTGCAAAGTGCTGTCGTCCAACACCACCATACCATATTCCGTGAAATCGGGCGAATCATAACCGACCGTACTACCGCCCAATACAGTTTGATCATATTGACCGTTAATGTAAACTGGGCATTTTAGTTCGGTGTTATTTTTCCCCGGATTGTTAACATCTGCCAAATAATCATAAGTAATGGTTGCAAAGTTAGTGGCATAAACGGCATACAATTTCAAAGTATAATTCAGCCCCACTGTTTGAACTGCATAATGGTCAATGTCGACTAAATATGGCGAACTGGCTGTATCAACTCTGTCAGATAATTTAAGCCGCGGATTGTTGCTGTAAAATACATCATAAATAATTTCGGGGTTACCTTCCACATCATCTGGTTCCAACGCCCAACCGACAAACGTACCCAAACGTTTATCTTCGGAAGGCAACGTGCCTAAATTGTTACGGCTAATCAAATCGACAGTGGCTTCGTAATTGTACGTTTGGCTATCAATTTGGAAACGGACACCGGCGAAATTATAATATTCCACTGTAATGGTTTTAACTTCGGATAAGTTACCGTAAATAAACATAGTTTTGTACCCAGCCGGAATACGGGTATCAGATTCAATTGGCAACATTTCAGCCGATTCATTATCTATTTTTCTATCATCGGTATATGCTCGATACGACCAACTGATGAATTGACGTCCCGCGGTATCGAAAGCGCCATAACTACCATTATCTCTTGCCACCGAGAACGGATAATAATCATAGAACAAATCACCTTGCGTTAAAATTGTTTGTGTTTTGCTGCGATCAACATTGATTTCGACATTAGTATTATCCGAGGTTTCAAACGTAAAATCATACAGCACATTGACCGTACATTTGGTTTGCGCGGCATAAATACTGACTTCCAAGATTTTTGTACCATCATCTTGCTCGCGGGTAACCGCATCCAATTGCGACAACACTTCGGTGGTCAACTGTAAACGATGGTCTTGATGCGCTGGGTCATACCAGTCCCATACGTTTGATCCGATTTGCCAACCGTTAAAATTGTACCACTTGTTAGAACTAATAAACGGCAATTCAACATAACCGCCCGAACACAAAGTCTTACCCGTAACATCGACATATACTGGACGTGTAGCCGGATACCACTGGTCTGTCGCATCGTTTTTGGTAAAGTACTGTACGTGTAGCTGTCTTGGCTTCCATTGTGCATATAAGGTTTGAATTTTGGTACCAACATTGATGTGCTCCCCTGGATACCACAATTCGGTTTCATTCAATTCATTTTCATTTTCGCAAGGGTTAACTTCCAATGTCCAACCGATAAAGTCATAACCGAACTTGACTGGAATATCGTCGACAATTTTTACGCGGTTGCCGCATGCCCCTTTCATCAACGTAAAGTCAGGACCTTCTTCGGTTTCCCAACCACCACCATTAAAATCAAAATTAAACAACAACCGTTGCAAATGCCACACCGCCACAAATTCGATGATAGGAGCTTGATTGTTGGTATCAAAATTGGGAATGGTAAACGTTTCACCCGCACAATACAACCGACCACTGTCATCACCAACCAGTTGCCAACCAGTAAAGATGTAATCGTATTTCATGTAATTTTCACCCGTCAGCAAAACAAACTCGTTACCTATTTTACCAAGATAGGTTGCGATACTGGGGCTTTGATAATGGCGGTAATTCGGCAACAGATACAAGTCTTCACCGTAATTGAATTGCACCATAATATCTGCCGCAGATGTTTGGTAATTTACCGTGATGCAAATACCCCACTCGTCTTTGAAATAAATTTTTTCACCTAGCACCGTTACCGGCTGTCCGATACTAATCCCCGTGGTGGCTTTCAAATTTGCATTGGTGAATTCATGCGGAACACCATCGTGGTCATAAAAAGTGTAGCTTAAAATTTGGTTATCCTTATCAAAGTATAACCACAAGCAATTATCTTCGCGGTCGTAAGCAACAGGGTTTTCCAAACTCAATTCGTTATAATCAACATCGGCGAAATTGTTGTAGGTAGTTCCCGAATCCAAATCGGTATATGGTTGCACCTCATAATGGTAAACCGTTTTGTCGTCCCAATAAATCGCACGCAAAGTTAACGGTGCGACCAAATCAGCAGATCCATCATACGAAGTTAACTTTGAACCCAAATAATACCACAGCGGATCTAAGGTATCCAACACCTCGCCCGCTTCATAACGTTTTTTAATTTGCTTTAATGCTGCGGCTAACTCTGGTTGCTTAGTTTCGTAACCTAACTGATTTTTCAAAGTACCAACTTGAATTTCCCAATGCGAAAAATGCGCATCTGATTGCTGTTTATAAGTTGGCAAAGTGATATGCTCTGCGCCTAATTTTACACTCAAACTATCGTAAGGGTTGTTCTCTTTTTGGTCGTAGATTTCAATATTCAACATGCGGTAATCCAACAAAGCGGTAAAGGTTGTGCGGTAATTCGGTGGATAAAATTTGTTGGTATCACTAATCACCATTCGGGTTTCTTTGCCTTCTGCATCACGTTGCACCCAAGTCCACGTTCCCCCCGTTCCGTTGGCATCAACTTCGTACAACAAATCGTTGTACTGACCATATGAATTCAAATATTGCCATCCAAGGAAACGGGAGAAATTATTGTTCATGTCAACTGTCACGGTTTTGTTGTAGCCGATATTAACTTTGTTGGATGGGTTTGCCAAGTTCGGATTATCGGTTGCATAATCGTCTAACACACGCCAATCTTGATACAACTGAGCGGGCGTCAACCCTTCCACACTGGTATCAAAAATATTAACTTCTTTATAGGTCAGCCCATTAACCGACAACACAGCATATTTTTCCGCACCATCCCACACCGCATACAAAGTCGTGTCTTGCATCAGTGCCGACGAATTTTCCAAAACCTCCCCACTGGTCGGGGACAAAGACCAACCCACGAAATATGCCCCCGGTTTCAGCGGTGTTGGCAATTCGACATCCGAACCTTTTTTAATTTTAATGGTTGAAAGCTGTTGAGCATCAATCCCAGTTTGGAAAGAAATTTTGATATTATTAAAAATAACAATTTGGAATAACGCTACAAAAAAAAACAAGCCAGTCAGTGCGGCAGTAGCAATACGGGCAATTTTTAGCCCACGGAAAAACTTGACTTCTTTTGTATCCCCCATTACTTAGATTAGTATATTACACTTATCACTTTTTTTGCAAATAAAAATCCCGCAGTTTCAAACTGTCTTGTGCCATGATACTGTCGCTTTCACAAATCACAACATCGTTCCCGGGGCGTGCTTGCAAGTGACGCATCACGACGGTTAAATCAAAGCCAAATTGTTGGTCCGCCAAAGTCAGATGCCGAATTTCGCCTTTAATGCCGTACTCAATGAACGAAATGTGAAAATGAGCTTGCGGAAAGGTTTGTAACTGTTTGAAAACATGTTCAAGATCCAACTGCCCTTGCGCCAAACAATTCATGTGCCCCAAGTCGACGGTGGGCATTAAATGTTCGGGGTCCAACGCACACAGCGCGCAGATTTCGTCCAAGTTACCAATTTGGGTATACTTGCCCATGGTTTCCAAACATAACCAATAATCGTCAATGCCGTCATCGTGCAAACGAGTCAAAACAGTTTGCAAACTTTGCCGACAGTTGTTTAATGCTTCTTCGCGGGTCATCTGCATTTGACAGCCCACATGCACCACCAAACGTTTGCCACCCATCAAAGCCAACAATTCCAAACTGCGTTTAATGTAATGGTAATTCTTTTCTAAATTGGCAGTGTTCGCCAAATTGATGTAGTATGGTGCGTGAACCGAAATCTGCACTCCGTGCGCCGCGGCTTGCGCCCCAATCACTTGAGCGGTTTTATCCGTCATGCGAATACCCCGTCCAAAACTAATTTCGTAAGCATTCAAACCAATGCTCTCCAACCAACGCGGAGCATCCACACTGGATTGATTACCGTCCGCATAAAATTTTACATCATTGCCCGCTGGTCCAAAACGCACCATTTCATACCCCCTCGATTAGTTGTAAATCATTTAACTGTACCCCGTCAAGCGTGCATGCATCGGCAATGGCAAATTGCCCCACGCGGGTACGGATAATCACTGCGGCGGTTGCAACCGTGCCTAAACGCGTGGCTAATAATTTTGCTAGGCTACGGATATAAGTTCCCGTTTGACATTCGACTTCAAAATAATTAGCGTTGGGTGGTAACTGAAACGTCTCGCCCAGTGCCGTCAAGTCGCGTTCACATTGTGCGGTATCCAACATTTCAAACCGCGTGACGGTGACCGTTTTTTGCGGTGGTACAAAATCAATACCTTGCCGTGCCAATTCGTAAGCCCGTTTGCCTTGAATGTGAACCGCACTGAATTTAGGCACTTCAATTTGAATTTCACCAACCATGTTGGGCAACACCGCTGCAATTTGTTCGGTGGTCGGAATTACATCACTTTGGGCAATCACTTGTCCTTCGCAATCTAACGTGTCGGTTTCTTGTCCCCAAAGCACCAAGGTACGATAAACCTTGGTGGGTGCGTGTAACTGGTTGGCTAACTTGGTGGCACGTCCGCACAACAAAACCAACACCCCACATGCGGCGGGGTCTAACGTTCCTAAGTGCCCCACCTTGTTTAATTTCAAACGACGTTTAACCACCGTCAAAGCCTTGAATGACGACATGCCGCGTGGCTTGCAAAGATTGATTACACCATCCAAATTATTCAATCACCTTAGCGAATTCCGCCAACAAAATTTTCAATAATTGATTTTGTGTACCTTTGAAAGTTGCCCCACTGGCATTCCTGTGTCCGCCACCGTTAATCTTTTGGGCAATTTTGGCAACATCAATCTTGCCCAAACTACGCAACGACACATTGAATTCACCTTTCGCCAGTTCAGTAATAAAGATACTGCAAATGACCCCATCACCGTCGGTTGCATATTTGAACAGACCATGGCGTGATTCGTAGTTCAAATTCCACTTTTTTACAACTTTGTACGGCAAAACTGAGATTGCCAACTTACCGTCAAATTCAAACTTCATTTTGCGTAACACATAAGTAATCACGGGAATATTACGGCGGTCATAAGCACGGAAGTTTTTGAAGTTGATGGCTTCAATATCAATCTTTTGTTTTTGCATTAAGGCTTCCGCTACATGGTGCGTGAAAGCCGTTGTATTGGAAAACAAGAAACAGCCCGTATCACACGCGATACTGGTGTACAAAGCCGTAGCAATTTCGGGTGTAATTTTGACTTTCAAAATTTCAAACATTTGGTAAATGATTTCCCCCGTGCTGGCGTACTTCGGCAAATCAACCAATATGTCACACTTGAACGACGGTTTGATATGGTGATCAATCACAACGACGTGATCCGATTTTTCCGGCAACCCACGCCAAGCCCCTAAACGTTCGGTATCACTTAAATCAAGCACAATCAACAAATCAAAATGTTCGGTATCCCCATGCAAATTGAAATCATGGACTCGGGGCAAATAATCGAACTTGTCCGAAATTTCGCCGTCCGCGAAAATGGAGACAGTTTTGCCTTTACTTTCCAACCATTCTAACATGGCAACACAACAACCGATACAGTCGCCGTCGGGATTATGATGCCCCACCACAGCAATGGTTTGCGCATTGTTAATTAACTTTTTAATCTTCTCGACTTCTGTTTCTAATTTCATTTTTTACCTCTCGCCAATTGTGCTAATAATTCGTTCACACGGTCGGCATTGTTTTGTCCTTTATCTTGAATGAAAACTAAACGCGGCATCCGACGTAAGTTTACCACCTTTGCGGTCTCACTGCGGAAGAATCCTGCCGCTTGTTGAAATTCCGCCAAATGGTCGGTCACATAAACATCACAAACACTACCATCGATACTTAATTCGGTTCGCAAGATGGTCGCACTGCGTAACGCAGGATGATTAACTTTTGTCATGAGAATGTTTGACAACGCACGATATAAATCGGCGTTGATGCGTTCATTGGCAATACTTTTCATTTCAGAATTTGTACTCCTTACCGTTAAAGATAATCGGCATTTGTTTTTCCCCAATCACATCAAAGACATCACCGACTTTCAATTCGGGCGCATCTTTTAATTTGATACCGCATTCTGCACCTTTCAACACTTCTTTAACATCATCAGTCTTCACTTTCAAACTATCAATTTGGTACTTACCAATTTCGGTTTTACCACGTGATACGATGACCGTAGCATTACGCATAACTTTGCCATCCACAACGTGACAACCCGCAATCTGTCCCGCCACCGAACTTTTGAACAACGCACGGACTTCCACTTTACCGTAATGTTCAATTGAATATTGCGGCGTAAACAGACGCACCATTTGTTCGGTCACGAAATCAAACAATTCGTAAATCACATTGAATGGATGAATTTTGACTTTCAAACGGTCGGCGTTCTTTTGCACCGTTGAATTAGTTTTAACATTGAACGCAATCACCAACGCGTTCGTGACCGAAGCCAAATCCAAATCATTATCGGTCACCGCACCCACACCTTTGGAAATCACACCAACATGGACTTCATCACTTTGGATATTTGCCAAAGTTTGTTCAATTGCTTCCAAACTACCCGACACATCGGCTTTCAAAATAATGTTCAATTGTTTCTTGTCGGTGTCTTTCATTGCCGCCAAAGGATCAAATCCGTCGATTGATTTGCCCATGCCCGCTTTAATCATTTTTTCTTTATTCTTACGTTCTGCCACCACTTGCTTGGTCAATTTTTCATCAACCACATATACATCAACCCCCGCGGTCGGGACTTCTGTGAACCCAATCACTTGTACGGGCATACCCGGTGTTGCCGTTTTAATACTGCGACCACGGTCGTCTTTCATGGCACGGACTTTACCACTGGTAGTCCCCGCCAACAAAGTATCACCAATTTTTAACGTTCCGTTTTGCACCAAGATGGTGACCACTGCACCACGTGTCGGATCTAATTTGGCTTCAATAATTGCACCGCTGGCTTCTTTGTCATAATTAGCACGGTAATTGTTAATGTCGGCTAACAACAAAATCATTTCCAACAGTTTGTCCATGCCTTCGCCGCTGACCGCCGAAACGGGAATAATCATGGTGCTGCCGCCCCATTCTTCACCGATAATGTTGTGTTCACTTAATTGCGTGCGGATTCTTTCCAAATTGAATTCTTTTTTATCACATTTGGTTACCGCCACAATCATTGCCAAATTCTGATTTTGGATATGGTGAATGGCTTCCACTGTTTGTGGCATCACGCCATCATCACCAGCCACGATCAAAATCGCAATGTCAGTAATCTTCGCGCCACGCGCACGCATCTTATCAAATGCCGCGTGACCGGGAGTATCCATAAAGGTAATTTTACGGTTGCCCGCCACTTCCACTTGGTAAGCACCAATGTGTTGCGTAATGCCACCGCTTTCGCCTGCCGCGACATCACTGTGACGGATGCGGTCCAACAACGTTGTTTTACCATGGTCAACGTGTCCCATGACCGTAACCACGGGCGGACGTGATTGCAAGTTTTCATCTTTATCGTCAGCCTTATGGATTGCAGACACCATTTCTTCCGAAGTCTTTTTATTGCTGCGTTCCAATTTAACCCCGAACTCTTCGGATACCAATGATGCCGTATCAAAATCAATCACACTGTTAATCGTGCACATTTCGCCAAGCACCATTAACTGTTTAATAATTTGGTTGACTGGCTTACCGATTTTTTCGGACAAAGTCTTAATCGTCAAATCATCACCATCAATCACCACGATGTTTGATTTTTCAACTTTAACTTTGGTGTCGTTTTCCTTACTCTTCTTAGTACGGAAAACACGGGTCAACATGCGTTCTTCAATTTCTTGTTCTTCGATGATACCACGACGCAATAAAGCGCGTTTGTCCATAGCGCTACGCGGTTCTTCCCCGTTATAACTTTTCCCTTTGCGTTTGTTGTTATCAAAGGTGTTGGGCTTGGGAACAAATTTTTCCGTTGGACGTGGTAAATAACCCACACGCGGAGTCCGTACGCCACCCACTGCTGGCGTCGGACGGGTCATCGGATTCATGGGATGCTTTGCCCCGTAACCATTGGCTGTGGCTTGACCGGGTGTCCAAGTACGACGTGCGGTTGGGCGTTGTCCATTATTATTCATCTGACGACGTTCACGATTGAAAGGCGTTGGATTGTTATGACGTGGGAAACTGGTATCAGGCACACCGGGACGACCGAAACGACCAGACATTTTTGATACAAATGGTTTGGGTGCTTCGGATGTTGGTGTTGTCGCAGTGGTTGTTGGTTTCGCTTGTGTTGTCGTCGGTGTGGGTGTTGATGCAACTTTCTTGCCGGCAACTTTCGCATCAAACGATTTTTCGGCATTGATTTTTTCGGCTTCACGTTGCTTAATCAATTCCGCATATTTTTCTTGGTTAATTTTTTGGCGCGCCGCATCTTCTTGTTGTTTCAAATTATCAGAAACTTTTTGGCGCAGATTGACCAAAACGACTTCCAGATCGCCGCAAGTTTGACGGCACTGAGCCCGCAAATTTTGGATTTTAGGCACCAAATCACCAATCGTTTTAATCGTCTCTAAAACTGCCATAAAATAAATTATATACTGAAATTTAATTATATGCAAGTCTTACATGACGGTGGGTTCACGCACCAGTGTGTCCGAATCCCCCTGCACCGCGTGCGGTATCACTTAATGTGTCGGTTACGGTAAATTCTGCTTGCACATAAGGCGTAAACATTATTTGTGCAATGCGGTCGCCGTTGTTCACGGTGCGGTTTTGCGTACCGTGGTTATGCAACATCACCATAACTTCCCCACGATAATCCGCATCTATCACACCGACCTTGTTTGCGGGTGCCAAATCTTGTTTACAACTTAACCCACTACGTGCAAAAACTAAGCCCACCAAACCAACGGGAATTTCAAAAGCCAAACCAGTCGGGATTGCTTTGGTCTCATGTGGAATCAACGTAACGGGTTCATCTAAGACCGCGTACAAATCTGCCCCAGCCGCACACGCAGTTCCATAGGTCGGCACTTTGGCATTATCACGGACTTTCTTAATTTTAATACTGGTAGTATTGATAGTATCGTATTTCATAATGTCTCCTTTGTTGTATCTTGCCATAACACAATCCGTTGTGTTTTTAATGTTTTCGGAATATCAATTAAACGTTGATTGGACGAACCGCGGTATTGTAGCATCGGGTTTGCCAAAGCCTTTTCAAACCGACCGTCCACCAACACGTCAACATATTTGAAGATTTCCCGTTCGGTCACATCTTCGTATAAATACCCCGTCCAAATCCATAACGACTTGTTGGGGAATTTTTGTTTGAAAGCTTGGGCAATTTGTATCGTCCCCGCAATGTTTTGCGGATGCAAAGGTTCACCCCCCAAAATCGACAAACCTTTCACGTAATCCGCACTGCACAATTGTAACAGTTGATTCAAGGTTTCAGCGGTAAATGCTTTGCCACCCTTGAAATCATGGGTTTCGGGATTAAAACATTCGGGACAATGAAACGCACAACCTTGCAAGAAAATTGACACACGCACTCCTGGTCCGTCGGCAATGTCCATTTTCCGAATTTTATTGTAACGAATCATTAGGCGTCCTTGTTATCCAAGTGCAACACGCGTTCTTTGATTTCTTGGGTACGACCTTTGTTCCAGAAATTAGTACCAATGTAACCGCAAGTACGACGTGCAACATTTAATTTAGCATGGTCGCGGTTACCGCAAGACGGACAATACCATTCAAGGTTATCGTCAATCAAGATTTCACCCGTATAGCCACATTGTTGGCAGTAGTCCGATTTCGTGTTAATTTCGGCATACATAATGTTGTCATAAATGAAACGAATGACTTCCAACACGGCATCCAAGTTGTTGGTCAAATTAGGTGCTTCAATGTAAGAAATCGCACCACCGGGACTTAAACGTTGAAATTCGCTTTCCAGTTTCAATTTCGAGAACGCATCAATTTCTTCAAACACTGGCACGTGGTAAGAATTGGTAATGTAGTTACGGTCGGTAATGCCTTTGATTTCACCGAAACGACGTTTCAAGTTTTTCGCAAATTTGTAAGTCGTACTTTCGATTGGTGTGCCGTAAACACTGTAATCAATGTCTTCCGCCGCTTTCCATTCTTTACATTTATCGTTCAAACGTTGCAACACTGCCAAACCAAATTGCTTGCCTGCCCCGTTGTCGGTATGGCTGTGGTCGGTCATATACTTCACACATTCATACAACCCCGCATAGCCCAACGAAATGGTCGAATAACCACCATGCAATAAATCGTGAATGCTTTGACCTTTCTTCAAACGTGCCAATGCCCCGTGTTGCCACAAAATTGGCGCGACATCACTGGTGGCTTTGGCTAAACGTTCGTGACGGATTTGCAAAGCTTCGTGACACAGTTCCAAACGTTCGTCCAAAATTTTCCAGAATTCGTCCATGTTCTTTTTCGACGACAAAGCCGCATCGACCAAATTGATGGTCACCACACCTTGGTTGAAACGACCGTAATATTTGGGTTTACCTTTCTTATCAACGTAAGGTGTTAAGAACGAACGGCAACCCATACATGGGTAACATTGTCCGTTGCCATTGGCATCAATCTTTAATTGTTTCATAATCTTTTCGGAAATGTAATCTGGCACCATTCGTTTCGCGGTACATTCCGCCGCCAATTTAGTTAAGTAATAATATTCGCCTTTGGGATTCATGTTGCATTCTTCCAAGACATACAACAGTTTCGGGAACGCAGGTGTAATGTAAACGCCTTTTTCGTTCTTCATACCTTTGATACGTTGGCGTAACACTTCTTCAATAATCATTGCCAATTCTTTTTTGTATTCTTCGGTTTCGCCTAAGTACATGCACACCGACAAGAATGGTGCTTGCCCATTGGTGGTCGTCATCGAATTGACTTGGTATTGGAACGTTTGGACCCCGTCGGTAATTTCACGCTTCAAATCTTCGTTCGCGAACTTTTCGCACTGCTCTTTGGACAAACCACGGTCTTGGTAGCGTTTCAAATGACGTTTGTAACTATCACGCACGAACGGCGCTAAATGGGTTAACGTAATTGTTTCGCCGCCATATTGACTGGACGATACCGCAGTAATCAACTGGGTTGCAATCGTCATCGCGGTCAAGAATCGGTGCGGACGTTCAATCATCACCCCGTTAATGTTAGTACCGTTGTTCAACATATCTTCCAAATCAACTAAGTCACAATTATGTAAGGCATTTTGTGCAAAGTAATCGGCATCGTGGAAATGGATAATCCCTTCATCGTGGGCTTTGACAATATACGGGGGCAACAAGAAACGACGCGTAATATCCGTACTGGTAATCCCCGCGATGTAATCACGTTGCGTGGTAACCACACGGGCATTTTTGTTGGAATTTTCGGTATTCCAATATTCGCTTTCCCCATCAATCAATTCTTTAATCACCAAATCGGTGGTATTGCTTTTACGCACCAATTCGTGGGTGTAACGATAAATGATATAGCGTTTGGCTAAATCATAATGTCCCAAGCGCATCAAACGTTCTTCCACGATGTCTTGGATGTCTTCCACCAATAAACGTTTTTTCTTCAACCCTGCAACATAGGCTACAATTTGTTCAATTTCGGCATCGGTCGCCTGCTCCTTTTCATCTACTTCGCGATTCGCCTTTTGAATTGCGATTTTAATCTTATTAGCATCAAAGTCAACAATTTTGCCATTTCGTTTTACGATTTGCATATTTTTTTCCTTTTAATGCCGCTGCTGCGACCGTACATTTTTATGATAGCATATCTTTTGATAATGTCAACAAAAATAAACTATATCTTGTGGTCCTGTCAAAGTTTACACCACAAGATACAAATTTTACTTTTCGTAATCAAATGGCTGTCGTACTAACGGTACAAATTCCAGTAGGCACGCACCATATCGTTGATAATTCAGTTGTGCTTGGGATAAAGTGACATAATTGACGGCTTCTTCCCCGTTTGCCCACCCGCAAACTTGACAACGTTCCGCCAGTGGTAAATCATGGTTTAACAAGGTAAAATGACCGCAACAAGGACACGGCAATAATTGTGCCGCCAACTGGGCTTTAACTTTTCCCGTAACCGTCGGAGTGTGTAAAGTAATCCACACCCACAATTTAGTTTCCGCATCGACGTACGGCAAGATTTGATTTTCCACCATAAACGTTGCCATCGAGATGACATCGTAAAAATAATATTGCAATTGGTACGATTTCCAAACACCATTCTTTTTGGGGATAAACGCCAAACTGCACACAGATAAGATTTTCTTGGGCACAATCGTGCGTAAATTATCTTTCGCCAATTTGCGCTTTCCTTGATAGAAACCTTGTTCGTCTTGCCGAAAACTTTGGTGATGATACAGTGCGTTGCCCGTCAACAACAAGATTAAAAATCCCCCCACAACACAGCCAACAAAAGTACCACTGACGATACCAAACATTGCCCACGGTTGCTCGTCACCCGGCAACAATAAAAGTAAACAAATCGCATACAATGCCGCGTAAATCGGCAACAAAACCGCCACAGTAAACGACAGCGCAAATTTGAATTGGTAATTACGATTTAACTTCGGTGTTTCCGCAGCACTACTATTCTACCCGAAATCCCGCCCCACGGCAAGTCTCTCAACGAACTCCACCAAAATAAAATTTGTTAATTATCCGCGGACAACAAACCACTATCAAAGGTCGTATGCTGTATTTCGTATTGCGGAATGATTTCGGCAGGTTTACCGACGTTAACGATTTTGCCATCTTGCAACACATAAATCAAGTCCATGTGTGCCAATGTCGACAATCGGTGTGCAATACAAATTACGGTTTGGTCCTTAAAGTACGTGTTAATATTTTGTTGCACGGCAGATTCCGTCGTGCCGTCCAGGCTACTGGTGGCTTCGTCAAACACCACGACTTTGGCATTACGCAAGAACACTCGCGCCAAGGCAATCCGCTGTCGTTGCCCACCCGAAAGTTTGATACCACGTTCCCCCACGACAGTTTGGTACTGCTGTTCTAGGTTCATGATAAAATCATGGATTTGCGCACGCTGGGCGGCTGCAATAATTTCTTCCATACTCGCTTCGGGCTTAACTAATCTGATGTTATCCAAAATCGTCGAGTGCAACAAAATTGTTTCTTGTGGGATGTAGGTTATATTTTCGTACAGTGATTGGTTGTTATAATCGTAGATGTTTTTACCGTCCAAAAGAATTTGTCCTGACTGCGGGATAAAGAACTTGAACAACAAATTACTAATTGTCGTTTTACCACTACCACTAGCACCAATTAAACCAATTTTTTGTCGGTCTTGCACCGTCATAGAAAAATTTTCCAACACATTTTTCTGGGTGTATTTGAAGCATACTTGACGGAATTCAACCTTACCGCTTTCAATTGCCAAAGCGGGTTTGTCACTGTCTGATTCGTCGTTCTCGCCTTGATAAAGCAAGGCATAACTTGTTTTGAACTTCACCAACAATTCGCCGATGTTAATATACGATTGAGCAAAAGCCGATGTATCACCTTTCAAAGTAATGACCGCCCCACAGAAAAAGACAAAGTCCCCTAACGAGATTCCACCGCTCTGAAATCGCGAAATGGCATACCAAATCAACAAGGCAAAAGTAATTAAATAAACTACATTGATGGTTGTCCCGTTAATACATTCACGTCGATGGGCTTTGACGATAAACTCATTCGCATCTTCACGCTTGTGCTTCAAGTCTTTACCGAATTTAGGAATCGAATTATAAATTTTAATTGATGTGAAATTCATCACTGTATCATTCAAAACACCATCAAAGTCACGTTTGGCTTCCTGTGACCGATGGACTAACGGCAAATAAAGTTTTTGGAAGAACCAAATCCGTACGACAATAATTCCCAAAGTTAGTACCAACGCTACCCCAAATAATAAATAATCAATGGAACATAAAATAATCAAATTACTCACAATACTCGCGACCGACATAACAAAATCCACACTCATGCGTTCGTTCAATTCAGCAGTACCGTCAATAATTTGGTTCATTGAAGATGTAATCTTTCCGCTGTAATTATCACTGAAAAAATTATATTTTTTTGGCTGACTTGTTGGAACAAAACTTGCGTCACATACGGCGTTTGCTTTTTATAAATGTGGATTTGGCGTGTCATAACACCGCTATATTTAGCCGCAATGTCCATTGCATAGAAAATCAAGAACAAAACAACAGATAAATACAAATCCGTAAATTGGAAGTCATCGCGCAATGGTAAATCAATAATATCTTTCAAAACGTATTGCCGCAACAACCTGAAAACTTCGGTCGCCGTCATTGCCAGCAACACCAACAAAGTTGCAAAGCGCACAGGTCGCCACAACGACCACATGAATTTAACAAATGTCGGCTTACTTGGCTTTTGTTGGTTTGCTTTCATGCGTGAACATTCTCCTAGCGCATTATAACAAATTGCTCACCATTTGCACACTGCTAAATTGTGCAAAGTTTATACTGCGGTTATAATTCGCGTGCTACACCACTCTGCGTGCTTTTTGATTGCATGATTTGCTGTGCTGTGTCCATGATACCATTCGCTAAGCGTGCGGTGGTTTCTTCGTAAGTGCGAATTAAATATTGTTCTTTATTTGCATCCGTGTAGCCGCTGTAACTGCGGTGCTTGGCTAACTTATGCGTTGACTTGAAATGCTTAACCAATTCATTGTACATATCATTATACCCCATACCCACCGTCACCCGTTTAACTTTGGTACCTCGTTGATTCATTGTGGTCATAATCTCGTCCGCAGAGTTGATGATGCTTTTTGTCAGTTTGTTGACTTGTATCTGTCGGGCAACCTTTTTCGGAAGTTCAATATTGTCATAACAAACGGTTTCGGTTTGCGGGTCGTACCAAACATAGGCTTGTGCCAACAGACGTTTTTCGCCCGTTGGATTACCGTCTTGATCACGCAATGATTCTTCAAAGATCAAAAACCCCGCATTCGGATTGGTGTAGCCATCACGCACGCACGAATCACCCGCTCCGCCAATGTGCTGGCAACAATTCGTAATGTCACCAATCACAAAGCCCAACGGGTCGTCTTTTTTCAGCACGCGGAACGAAACGCCATTTTCTTCGATTGAACGATCGGCACGAATTACGTAATTGTCACCCAATTGCTTAGCTTGGTTGTAAATCTTTTGGATGGTATCAAATTGTTCTGGCGAGTAAGCATACTGTCCCACGATTGCCGCCAAACCTTGATTGCCTTCATCGACATTTTTATATTTAACATCCACACAATGTTTCGCGACAAACTCAGGAGTCAACAAATTTCTTTCCGTGTTTCCATTCACCACACGGTTGGGATAATTTTTCAAAATTTCGTCAAAGGAATTATGGGCAGCACAAAGATAATCATGCTCGCCATCACCACACAAGTCGAACTTCATAAATGCGGGATTCGCATGAAAATATTTCATAAAGAATTTGGCAAAAGTCGGATGATGCGGACCTTTTAATTCCAAGCGTGAGAAGTTGGCGTGGATGTCATTGCCAATCTGACTTGCTTTATCCAATGCTGTTTTATTTTCATCAAACTGCTTGTTTTCGACTTCTGCGTAATGTTGCACAAGGTAATTAAAGGCTTTGTCGCGTTCGCCTTGATGTTGGGAGAACCCACCAAGCGCATAATAAATTTTCATTAAGTCCGTTAAAGTATTGGTTCTTTGTTGGTCTTGCAAAAGGTCAAAATGTAAAGCTTGTACCAACTCCGCCCAACGTTTGTGGTTGTTATTGAGAAAGTAATTTTTTATTTCACTGGTAGGAAAAACTTGCAAAGTAAATTCGGGTGGAATGAATTTAATTTTGTGATTTGCTTTCCATTCTTGTAATTGGATGTAATTGTGCAAATAATTATATTCTAAATATTTGGAAAGATTAGCATAATTATAATCTACACGTTGGTAGTCATTTTCAAGGTTGGCATCGACATAAGGTGAAAACACCAACCACTTTCCTTGCGTAGTTTTGGGGAGATAAATATATTGAAATACTTTATTTTCTGATAAGGATGTTAAATTATATCCCCGATTCGGATTAGTAATATCAAGCATCACTTGGGCATGATCACATTCATCAAAAGCACCCACATGAATCGTGTTAACATGGGCGGGCACGATAATCTTTTCCAGACTACGACACCCGGCAAAAGCCTTTTCGCCGATTTGGTCTTCACACTCTGGCACAATATACACGCGTGTCTCACGCGTCAGGTTTAAGGCTTGTTGCAAAAATCCACCTTGGGTGAAATCCCAATCGTAGCCGTCAACATGATAATTTGGGTTGCCATCTAATTGGCGCGAATCCGCACCGTTCAAATAAGCCCGTACCAAGGAATTTTGCCACATCGTGGCATTGGTATCATACATGACCCTTTGGAAAGGAACTCCCGCCACAATAATTTTCGTGCAGTCCAAATCAATTTGTTTGGCTTTACCACTGGCAACTTCTTTGAAATTTTTCACTACCCAAGTAATTGGTTCAACTTTGTACCAATTGGTACGATTCACACGCACATAGCGTTCACCATGATATTCGTATTCGGGTTTTTGCACTGTTACAAAACCACTGGAAGATCTAGTCAGCCCATTGACAGTATACAAACGACCGGTACAACGAAAATGGTCATCAGCTACTTGACCATGATAACGCTCTTCCAATACTTTTTCTATATCAGGCGAAATCTCGCTTTGGGGATATTCACCCAAAGTAACTTGATAATAACTTTTACCAAAACCAATCTTTTTCTTGGTCAAATCCAGTTGTTGCGCTAATTGATTTAACGTATATCTTTCTGGCAATTTTAGGCTGATACTTGGGGAAAGCCCAATTCCCCGCCACACGCGAACATGATTGTACACAGAAACACCATCAGTCACCAACCCAATGTCGCGTAACCAATACCAACCCTTTGCACCATTTCTCCCAGTACCTTGACAACCAAAGCAAGCAGTAAAATCTGTCGTGGCTTTGACCCGAGAGAAATTTTTCTGATTTTGATAATCTTCTAAGGAAGGAATCGTCACCAAATCCGTGGTACGAAAAGCTTCCGAATTG
>CAZXAV010000003.1:0-21507 GCA_964638195.1 uncultured Prevotella sp.
GTCGTTTAGTCCAACACGGTGTGATTGAACAATTAAAAAACATTGGCATGGTCGATGGTGATACAATTCAAATTGCGGGGCATTTTTTCACCTATACCGAATAAGCATAACTATCGACGATTTATATGCAGATTACCAGTTAAGACGTCGTAATCCTCGTCGCCGTCACCACCTTTTGACAGTTGTTATCATCATCTTGGTGGTGGTCACGGCGGGCAGTATTGCGGCATTATTTTTGCGTGGTTTCAAAATTCAAGACATTCCCGACCAATTCAAAAATCAAACTTTAACCACACCAACCATGGAAGTTTGGTTGGTACAAGTCGATGGCTATGACAGTAAAATGGCAGCCTATAAATCTGGCATTGTTGCCGCCAACAGCGGTTGGGGTGTTTACGTTGTACCAGAAGACGAAAAATGGACATGGGTAGCAAGTGTTTACACAAGTGAAACGGAAGCCAACGAAGCATTAACTCAAACGGGATTACCCGAACACGCAAGCAGTCAACTTTATAAAATTACTGGTAAGAATTTTCAGATTGCGTCGGATGCGGTCACGCCATGCCGTCAAGTCTTAACTGCGGTACAAAACGTTTTTAATTTGTTGTTGAATTTACGAACGGCAATCAATGATGCGATCGATATGGGTAATTTGTTGCTAGATATTACTGCGCAATACAACCAAATTAAAAGCGGTGCGGAAACTTTGCAAACCATCAATGCGACTTTACAAAACCAATTGATTGCCACCATAATTTATACCGCTAATCAAAACATCCTAAGTTTGCAAGAGATTATGCGTGGTGATTCAAGCAACCCGTGCAGTTTGGCAACCGTGAATACCGCCTTGTTAAAGACGATTTTCTCGCTAGACAATTTTTAATTGTTTTGTTACCATAAGCGTGGGGGAAATGTTTTGGGATTTTCAGAAGAATTTGTAAATAATGCTGCGGCGGAAGTGGTCTCACTTTCAATGCAAGCGGATTATAATTTTATTAAAAAGAATTTACGTCAAGCCATACTCAATGCTTCGCGTGTTGCTCCGTATTTTGACCCGAATGATGTGTCGATTTATTTGCAAGGTTGTTATGCATGTAAAACCAATACCAAGTTCCAATCCAAAATGGAAGTGATTGTTGAAATTACGAAAACTCGTGAATATGACTACAACACCATGATCCGTTCGGACATGAAATTACGCGAAAACTTTTTTATTGATTTCGGACATTATTTTGATGTCAAACATTTCAAAGATGTTTTGGCGGACGAAATTAAAAAAGTAATGCGTGTCAATATCTCAAGGGGAGCAACGACAATTTTGATTCCGCCGTTTGGTCCTTTGCAACATACAGTGGATGTTTTCCCGTGTTTCAAATATAAATTCTTCCGTCCCGAAGGTGGTAGTATCCGTAGCAAATTGGTTTATGATGAAAAATTGGAAGAACACTTTTTGATGTTTACCAATTTACACACAGTCAATGGTAATTTGAAAGATACCATGACTAATGGTAATTTTAAGCGCATGGTACGTTTAATGAAAAATTTGGTGGCAATCAGTGCTCGCGAAGATAAGAACATTCATTCAATCCGTGGCTATTATGTAGAATGTTTGTTGTTCAATGTACCGAACGAAATGTATCACGCTAACGATGGCAAAATGCTGTCCGTATTCTTGAAAGTGATTAACTGGTTGAACTTTGCAAATTTAGATGATTTCGTTTGCCAAAATCAAATTTGGTCGTTGTGGGGTAATGCGGATGGTTTCTGGCATCAAAGTGCCGCCCGTCAATTCATCAATGATGTGATTGAATTCTACGAAGCGTTCCCCGAGAAACGTACTGAAATTATTAAAGAAGATTAACGATGATTGCATCTATCATTGACGATAACACCATTCGTGTAGACGATTTGAATCAATTTGACCCGTACGCAATTTTGCACAGTGGGCAAGTTTTTCGCTATTGGCAAACCGAGCAAGGTTGGTTGGTCATGTCGCGTGAACATTGGGCAGAGATTAAAATGCTGTCGGGGCAAATGTTCATTACTTGTGACGATGCACAGTATTTTTATCGTTATTTCGATTTTGCTACTGATTATCAAATTATTAAGGAAAGTTTAACGGCACCCAAGTTGCAAAATGCTTTGGTTCGGGGTGGCGGTATTCGTATTTTGCAAGCGGACTTTGTTGAGATGGTGCTTTCGTTCATTATTTCGGCTAATAACAACATTAAACGCTTTACCAAAACCATCAACGGGTTATGCGAAGAATTTGGAACTTTGACCGCGTGCGGACACCATAGTTTTCCCAGTCTAACACAATGTGAATCCATTACGGCGGAGGATTACAAACGATTGGGTTGTGGTTATCGTGACCAATATTTGGTTGCAGCGGTGCAGCAATTAAAGCATTTGGATTTTGCCAAATTACAACAATTACCCAATGCGGAATTGCAACGTGAATTATTGAAAATTAAAGGGGTAGGACCAAAAGTCGCCGCTTGCATTATGTTGTTTGCATTCCATCGTTTGGATACTGCACCAGTGGACACTTGGATTAAAAAAGCCATTGCACAGTTGTCACCAGTTGAACAACAAACCATTTTACATGGTCAATATGCTGGCATTGCACAGCAGTACATTTTTTACTATTTGCAACATTTGCATAGGGAAGTGCTGTAAAAGAAAAAAGACCAACGGACTGGTTGGTCTTTTTGTTGGTGGCGGGGACTGGATTTGAACCAGTGACCTTTGGGTTATGAGCCCAACGAGCTGCCGGACTGCTCTACCCCGCGATAGGGTAAGTGTATGCTATTTATATGCCAATTGTCAACCATTTTATACATTTGCGAAGTTTACAATATCACGCTGACCGTTAAATAAGCCACATAACCTAATAACATTAAAATGCCTTGCCATTTATAAGAACGTTGTTTCCAAAGCATAGGCACGATGGCAATCAAGGAAAGCCCTAAGCAGAACGGGAAATCAATCATGAAACATTGTCGGGAAACAGTAAACGAATCACTGGCGACGAAACTGCAAATTGGTAAAATCAATGACAAATCAATAATGTTTGCGCCGATAATGTTACCAACCGAAAGACTGCCTTCTTTTTTGCGAATCGCAGTAATGGTAGTAACCAGTTCGGGGAGAGAAGTACCAACCGCCACCAGTGTAATGGCAACCAAACGTTCGGGGATACCTAACTTTGCCGCAATGGTCGAACCGCCATTGATTAAGAAGTTAGAACCGATAATTACGCAAACCGCACCAAGAAAAAACATAAAAATATTTTTGAAAATTGTCCTGCGGTTGATGATGATTTGGTCGTTCTTCTTAATAGATTTAGTGTCAGTGGTAGTTTGGTCGGGTAGTGGTTCGACCGTCACAGAGTCGTCTGCGGTCTCTGGTTTAATTGGGGTAACCAATTCATGATTTGTTGTGGATTGGACGTTAATTGTTTCTGGGGTAGTTTGACGGCGTGCTTGGATGACGTTGATGGTAATGAAACCGATAAAAATTAACATTAAAATGATGCTTGCCCAAAGACTTAATGTGCCGTTAAAACAACCAAGCCATAACACGATTGTGCCGCCAATCAACAACAAACATTGTTGCCAATAATTTTTCCGCGGTGTAACCAAACTCATGAAGGTAAAAGCAATTGCCATTATCAATCCCGTGTTAGCAATGACCGAACCAACGGCATTACCAATTGCCATGTCATTTTTACCGCCAAGACTGGCAACCACGGAAACAATCAATTCGGGGAGTGTAGTCGCAAAACTAACAATCGTCGCACCAACAATGAAAGCGGGAATTTTGGCGGCACGTGCAATCCAAGTCGCACTGTCAACAAACCAGTCACCACCTTTGACAATTAAAACAATTCCAATGATGAAAATGACTATTGCTAAAACAAGTTCCATAATGCCAAGTTTATGCTTATTATGGCATTAAGTCAATGTAACTATTTTACAAAAATGGAAAAAAAGTTTATGGTTGAATTAGGGAAAAACATGAGAATCATTCATTGTGCTGACATCCATTTAGACAGTAGTTTGCAAACCAATTTATCTGCGTCACAAGCCAAGACCCGCAACTTGGAAATCTTGGACACATTTGAACGGATGATTGATTATGGTGCCAACCATGACGTTACAGTGATTATCATTGCGGGTGATTTGTTTGATACCGAACATGTCAGCCTAACAACCAAGACGCGTGTTTTGAATTGTGTTCGCCGTTATCCGCAAATTGATTTTGTCTATTTAAGTGGTAACCATGATGAAACAAATTTCATTTCGTCAATTACCGAAGTGCCAACCAATTTGAAAATTTTTAATGACACTTGGCAAACCTTTCCGTACGGTAAAGTGCAGATTACTGGACGCGTGTTGACACCGCTGGCGGTAAACCATTTAGGCGAAAATCTGCAACTTGACCGCGCTGCTTTTAATCTTGTTGTGTTGCATGGTGACATTAACCACGAAATTGATTTGAACCAATTACGTAACCATAACATTGATTATTTGGCTTTGGGACATTTGCACAGTTACGCTTGCGGACAATTGGATGCGCGCGGTACGTATTGCTATGCGGGTTGTTTAGAAGGTCGCGGCTTCGACGAATGCGGCGAAAAAGGTTTTGTCTTGTTGGAGATTGATGACGCACAACGTCGTTGTAAAACCCAATTTATTCCGTTTGCGAAACGGCAATTGTGCGAAGTCCAATGTGAAATTACCGAAGCCGCTGATTGGTTTGCCGTGGAAAACCAAGTCTTGAACCAAGTGCAAAACATTGCTCGTGAAAACTTATTGAAAGTTACTTTGACGGGGAAGTATCCATTGACCATGGATAAGCAACTGGAAATGTTGGCACAAAAGTTGCACGATTTTTATGTGGTCAAAATTAACGACTTGTCATGTTTGGATACCGCACCGCAAGATTTTGCCAAAGACCGTACTTTGCGTGGAGAATTTGTGCGACTGGTTAAAGCGTCCAATTTGCCCGACATTGAACAAGAACGCATTATCCAATACGGCTTGAAAGCCTTAGCGGGGGAAAAGTAATCATGAAGTTGTTGCAATGCTATGTTGAAAATTTTGGGAAACTGCACCAATTCACATTGAAATTTGATGCAGGTTTGAACGCGTTTTGTCATGAAAATGGTTGGGGCAAATCGACCTTGATTACTTTTATCAAATCCATGTTTTATGGTTTGTCAAATTCCCGCAGTACCGACTTGGACCAAAATGAACGCAAAAAATATTTGCCGTGGCAAGGCGGAAATTTCGGTGGCTATTTGGATTTTGAAACCAAAGGCAAAACCTACCGTGTGACACGTTTTTTCGGCAAGACCAATTCCGCGGATACATTTACGTTGACCGATTTGGCAACCAATAAACCATCCAAAGACTACAACGCGAATTTAGGCGAAACCATTTTTGACTTGGATGCTGCCAGTTTTATCCGCACCTTACTGATTCCGCAAGTCGATGTTGAAACGGTGACGACCACGCAAATCAACGACCGCTTAATCAATTTGATTCAAGGTACGAACGAGCAATCGCATTACGAAACCGCGGTCAAAATTCTTGACGATCAACGTCGCGCTTTGTCCAATAAATCGAAAACGGGGCAGATTGAAAAAACGCAAACCGCGTTGCTTGACAATGCCATGCAAATGGACCGACTGCGTCAACAGTCCGCACAAGTCACAACCGTGCAAACGCAAATCAATTCGGCAGACGAACAAATTGCTGCCTTGCAAAAACGACAAGCCGCAATTCAGCAACAAATCGGTGCACAAACTGTTTTGCAGAAATTGCCGACCGAAACCAAGCCGCACAAAGCCAAGCTAAAACTTTTGGGTATTTTGTCAATTGTGCTGTGCGTGCCGCTCGTCATAGTCACGGTTGTTTGGCTACTCAATTTTTGTGGGGTCGTCAATTGGGGCAATCCTTGGTTACTGATTATGGTCGACATTTTGCTGTTTATCGCATGGATGTGGGTTACGGGGGCTACGGGCTTGATTTTCTTCCGTGCTTATCGACCCAATCCGTTGTCCACATCACCGCAACCAAATGTCGACCTTACCGCCTTGCAAAATGAACTGAACCAGTTGCAAAATCAAATTGAAGCCCAAATCAACGCGAAAATGAACGCGAAAGTCACGTATCAAAATGTCCAAAACTCAACCGACAAATTAACTGAATTGCAACGTGAACGGCAAGAACTGAATCAGACTTTACAAAACTTGCAAGGCGAATTGTCCGCCGTGCAAGCCGCCCAAAATTTCTTGACGACCGCTTACGAAAATTTGAACACGAAATATCTGCAACCAATGCAAGACGGTTTGCAAAAGTATCTGCACATTTTGACCAAGCAAGACTTTTCCCAAATGACCATGGATACCGATTTAAGTCTGAGTCTGCCTGCCTACGGTCAAGCGTATTCCACCGCGTATTACAGCCGTGGCTACCAAAATTTGTTTGATTTGTGTTTGCGACTGGCTTTGGTCGATGCGTTGTTTGCCAACCGCGAACAGCCGTTGCTGATTATGGACGACCCTTTTGTGAATTTGGATGCCGATAAAACTGCGGCGGCAATGCAATTCTTGCGGACGTTAGCCCAAGACCGACAAATTATTTATTTCACTTGCCACGATTCGCGGTGCTGAGATTTTCGTAAACGTTTGAGTGGTGGAAGGGGATGGATTCGAACCATCGAAGTCGTGAGACGACGGATTTACAGTCCGTAGCATTTGACCGCTCTGCAACCCTTCCGAACAACTAAGCATAACACAAACCGTAATCGTTCGCAACTGTTTATTACAAATCGACATTTTGTCCTTGATTTTGCCAATTTTCTAAAATTCATTTGATTTTTTTTTTTTTTTTCTGTAATATGTTGATTAGGAATGGCTACCAAAGAAAACACTAACCTTATGAAGATTCGCATTGTCTGTGCCTTGGCATTGGTGCTTTTGTTTGGTGTCTTTGGTGTGATTGCCTTGCTTTCGATTATTCCGCAAAGCACATCCGCCGCAAATAACTTGAAACCGTTGTACGCTATCACGGTCAATAATGTCAGTGAATTGGAATCTAAATGGAACGCGGCGGTGACCAATGGTGAAAACAACACCAAAATTACTTTAACCAATAATATTGACGCACCGACCAGTGATGGTTTCGGTGTTTTTGGCAGTGGGGTCGGCTTCAAACCCTCGGGCAGTATCTACGTCCCCGCAGATTACCAATTGGAAATTGATTTGAACGGCTATCGTTTGAACAAAGGCAACATCATTGTCGCGGACGGCAGTGCGATTATCAACGACGGTACATTGATTATTGCGGATACGGGCACGAACCCCCAACGTCACAGTTTTGAAATTAAAGGTCAAACTTATTACGTGAACGGCGGTACGATTATGGGCGGTTACACGTTGGACAACGGTGGCGGTATTCTGAACAATGGCACCTTGAATTTTACCAGTGGTAATATCGCGAACTGTTCTGCCGAAATCAGCGGTGGCGGTATCTTTGGGGCGGTTGGTTCGACCGTCAACATTACGGGCGGCACGTTCAGTTATAACTTTGCTAATTCGACCGACGATACCAACGGCGGTGGTGCGGTCGCAATGTTGGGTCAAAGTACCTTGAATTTGGTCAACGCGAATTTCTTGAACAACCAAGCCAATAATTACGGCGGTGCGATTATGGCGGCAAAGAACAGCACCTTGAACATTACCAATTTGCATTTGTCGGGTAACCATGCGCCTTATGGTGGTGGGATGGCTTCCGCGGGTAATGGTACGGTTGCCGCTGCCACGGTCGCAAATAACAATGCCAATTTCTCGGGCGGTGGTATCTGCGTGTTCGGTGGTGAATTATCCATTGAACAAGGTACGTTTGAAAATAACTCCGCTCAACAAGAGACCGCGAACGGCGAAGGTGATGGCGGTGGTGCGATTTCTGCCCGTGACGGTATTTTGAATTTGAATGCGGTTCGTAACAACACCACCAGTAACATGACGTTCACGGGAAACATTGCCCGTTTCGGTGGTGCGATTGTCAACAACGGCGGTACGATTAACGCTACTGGCTTGGTGGTGCGTGATAACTTGGCAACCCACCCGTCCGTGGATGCGTTGGGCGGTGGCGTTTCCAATGCGTCGGGAACTTCAACTTATTCCGATTGTTATTTTGCACCCAGTAACGCTAAAACCTTGGGGCGCAGTTTGTTCGTTAACGGCGGTCGCATGAACATTGACGGCGGTTTGATTGAAAACCATGATACCGAAGACGGTAAATCTGTGGCGGCACTGGGAAGTTGGGGCGGCAATGGTGTGTTGAACTTCACGGGTGATGTGGTGTTGCAATATAATACCGTTATCATTGATTGTTGGAATAATGCCGGTTGTACCGTTGAATTTAATGGTGCGACCGTACAATATTGTGGGTACGGTTCCAAAGGGGAATATGATAATCAATCGGGCGTTGTTCCAGATTTCGTATTTGCTAATGGTTTTGACCGTTGGTTCAACGCCAACATTTACAAAATCAATGCCCACCATAACCGTGCCAATCAAGGGTTGATGCGTACCACTGGTTGGATTGAAGTCGGCAAATCCGACAGTGCCGACGAAGACATTATTTTTGCCAATAACCAATGTGGTATTTTTACGGGACATTTTAATACCTTTCAAGGGCGAATCCGTCATGGTATCTTTGAAAACAATGTGGGAAGTCAAGGAGGTTGGGCTGCTTCTAAGGCGGGTGTGATTTCATTAAACAGTTATGGTACGGGTGCCTTTTACATCGAGGGTGGGATTTTCCGTGGTAACACGGGTACCGATGGCGGGGTGATTTCGATTGCCAAAAACAACACTGATAGAAGTGGTATTCCACAAGCATTTATCAGTGGTGGTCTTTTTGAAAATAACAGTGGTAATGCGGGTGTCATTTACGGCAGTGGACAAATCACCATTTCGGGTGGTACGTTCAAAAACAACCATGCGACCGGTGCTGGCGGTGTGATCCGTGCCTTCTATACGGATGCTTACTGGAACTACGACCGTTTTGTCAATATTTCGGGTGGTACGTTTACGGGTAACACCGCAGCAAGTGCTGGTGGTGCGGTTTATGTTGGTGACAGCCGCATTAAAACCAGTATTACGGGCGGTACTTTCACCGACAACCATGCTTTTGTGAATACCGCATCGCGTTTTGCTACTGATGGCGGGGGAATTGAAACCGCTGGTGAAACCATAGTGAGCGGTAATCCCGTGGTAAAAAACAACATGTCGGGTACAAACAACGTCACATCCAATTTTTACAGTGCGCAACCATTGACCGTCAACGGACAATTAACGGGTGCGGACGGTGCGATTGGGGTCGCGAACAAAGGACAATTGACCGTGGGCTATGCGCAACACAATACCGCGTTACCCAAAAACTACTTTTCCAGTGATTACGATGGTTACGAAGTGCAACGTTTGAACGGCGAAGCCATTGTGATTAACCGTGGCATTGATAATTCCGCTTTTGCCACGGTGCCGACCGCGGTTGCCACCGCACCCACATATAATGCCTCGGCGCAAGCCATCGTTGCGGGTTACGTTTCGGAAAAAATGGAAGTGGTTTCCATTGTGCATACTTGGTTTAACGAAACCGACCAAGCCACGTTAAGTAGTGACCGCGAAACTTACAGCAATTTGGTTAAATACATCAATGCCACCCGTGGTAACATCATTGTTACGGATGCGGGAAAATACGAAGTCACGTTCCGTTTGAAAACTGGTTACATGTGGTTAAAAACCGACGGCACTACGGCGCACGACGATGTTACCATTACCGCCACGGTGAATAAATTTTACCAATCTTATTATTTTGATTACTTTCCCGAATATAAATATACTGGTGCGGTATTACCCGAAATTATGGGATATAAACCCCACATTGACGAAAGCAATCGTTCGTGGTTGAAAGATTGGAATGTAACGTATGATTACGGTTTTTCCAATAATTATTATGGACGTACATATGGTAAAGATTGCACCGGTGGAGTTGATTACCAAGCATATTGTTCGCCAATTTATTACCCCGGTATGGGACGTAATTATTATGCCAATTCCCAAAATCTCCATTTCCGTATCAATCATTATGGTCGCATCAACATCGACAGTGACCCATATTTTGACATCCGTATTGCGGATGGTAAATACAACGGTAATCCGCAAAAACCCGGTTTCTTAATTTATTACCGCGGTGCATATTTAGGTGAATGGACGGGTACGGCATGGCAAGAAAATCCGCAACGACCGCACGGACCATTCAAAATTAAAAACGTGGTGTACCGTAACAACATCATGCCGTCCGCCGATGACAACCAACCCTCGGTGACCTTTGAAGTGGACACCAGTTACATGTGGACCGACAGTTATCGGGTCATGAATTTTACTGGCACGACGACCCGCAATTTCACCATTAACGGTTACGACGTTTCCAAAAACGAAGGAACGTTGACCAATGTGCAAATTTTCGGTGAACCGAACGTCACCACCACCAAATTGTACGACGGCACGCGTACCGCGGCGGTCGATTGGCACGGTTTGGTCACGATTAAAAATACGAACGGTGCGTTGGTGTTATCCAACATCGTGGCAACATACGATGACGCCAATGTCGGCAAGAACAAAGTTATCACGGTGCGTTATGTGTTCAGTGGTTCGTTAGCATATTTATACAGTTACACGTACACGATTGAAAATTGCGAAATTACGCCCATGACGATTACCGAAATTTCGGGGTTAACCGCCAACAAAGTTTACGATGGTACAACCAGTGCAACATTGATTAGCAGTGGTGCGAATTACGTCGGTAAAAAAGCGGGTGACGAAATCAGCGTCATCATCAAAGACGGGGCAGAATTGACTTATGCTGTTGCCGATGTGGGTACGAACAAACGCATGAATTTGACCCGTGCGGCTTTGGAATTGACGGGCATGCAAGCGGGCAACTATGTTTTGGCGGACGATTTAGTAATAGGCATCAGTGGTACGATTACCGCGGCAAACATGACCGCCACGGCAACATCGTATACGGGAACTTATGACGCATTGGCGCACGACACGGTGACACCCGGTGCGGTTGAATTGATTGCCAACGCAACCGATGCTGACCGTGCAAGTATCAAATGGCAATATTCATTAGACCAAACCATTTGGGAAGACCAAATTCCGCAAATGACTAAGGCGGCAAACATCCCCGTTTATTACCGCGTCAGTGCCGACAACCACTCGACGTTTGAAGGGCAAGTCCAATTTGCTTTGTCACCGTTGGACATCAACTCGGTCGAAGTCAATATCAGTTTGGGACAAACCGAAGTCGTTTACGACGGCAACGAACACAATTTAGTTCCTTACATTACGGCACAATTGGGTGAACGCGAAATTGTTTTGAAAAACGTTGACGATTTCCGCATTGATTACACCAACAGTTACACCGAGGGCGAATACGACAGCGGTAAAGGTGATACGAAAAACGTTGGTACGGTTACGATGCGCATTATCGGTTCGGGTAACAGCTTTATCAATGCGTTGAACCAAGAAAAAACATTCAGCATTGTGCCCCAAGTGGTGCAAAATCCTGCCGCTGACAACACCAATTTCCACTATAACGGCGAAGCACAGACTTACACGATTGCCGACGATGAACGTTATCAAGTGTCGGGCAACGTCCAACAAGAAATCGGCGAACACGATGTGGTAATTGCTTTGACGGACACCCACAACTACGTGTGGGAAAACATGACCACCAACAATTTGGTTTACAAATTCGTCATTTATGCCGCCGATGTCGTGGTCAACTGGGATTGGGTAGAAGATTATTATTATGTCGGCAGAACTTACACGGTCGAACAAGCGTTGATTGGAACGGGCAGCACGAAAACCGATAGTTCGGTGGCGGTGGCTGGTACGGTTAGTTTCTTGACGGCGGACGGCAAATTGACAATTACCGATGCCGACAACGAACACTATGACACCCCGAACCAAACCTTTGATTACTTTGTCGATGTCAAATTTACTCCGACCGACACCAGTTATGCGCCAGTAACCGCCACATTGAAAGTCCCCGCTAAGTGGATTTTGGTGGCTTTCAATTCCAATATCGGTGCGGGCTCGGCGAACGCGTACAACACTTACATGTACCAAGACACCGTTATTTATTTGGACAACGTTACGGGCGAAAACAAACTGACCCGTCCGTATTACACCCATGTCGGTTGGACGTTGACACCAAACTTTGAACCGCTTTCTGCACGCGACATGACCGAAAGTGCTTTCAATCGAAAACTGGATGAATTGGGTGTGGTACCATTGAACGGTGAAACATCCGCTACCGAAGATGTGACTTATTACGCGGTTTGGTGCTATCTTGATTACAATATCCGCTTGCACACCAATAACCCACAACAATATACGACCTTGTCGGACGACGAACCGACATTGGTTGAAATGTTCTGGACGGATGAATCAACCAACCAATTTACCGAAACTTACAACGGCAAGATTACTTATGACGAAATTAACCGCGTTTACGTCTACACGTTCAACCATGGCGAATGGATGACTAAAAAACAAAGCATGTTGCTGAACGTCATTAAATGGACGCAAGGGGACGGTTTCACTTTTACGTATTGGACAGACGAAAATGGTAACCGCACGAACAGTGTCAATTCATTAGGGAACTTAGATTTGTATGCACAATGGCAAGGTGTCAAATACGTGGTTCATTATGTCGATCGAGAAAACACCTTGGGTGAAACTGGGGAAGTCGTTAACGGGCAACCATTAGCCGCCAACCAAGCGCCGACAATCACGCGTGCGGGGTATAACTTCTCGGGTTGGTTCATTGCGCCGTTAGCGGCTGAGGATGCCGACAATAACGGCGAACAACGTATCGTTTTGGGTGAAACGGTCATTTGGACCACGCAAGAGATTACCTTGTATGCGGGTTGGACGCAAAAGAAAGTCGTGCTTGATGTTGTCAAAGTGTCGGGCTTGACGATTGTGGTTGAGGCGGCTGAACCGAATGAAACTGCCAAGGTTGTTAACAGCGGGGAATTCTTGACGGTTGGTTCAAATTTAACAATTACGGTAACCCCGAAATTTGGTTATGAGTTCAATGAGTTGACAATCAGTGTTGAAGGGGAAGCACCCGAATATTTCAATCAAACCGTTATTGATTACGAAATTAAAGACTATGTTAGTGACGCGGCATGTATTCCGTTAAAAATTGAAGGTAGTTGTACCGCAATCCAGTATTTGATTACTTACAGCCATGACCAAAATACGGGTATTTGGGATTTCGTCGACGATTATGATCCAGTGCATCAATTTACGATTGAAAACCCAGTTGCGCTGCCGACCAATGAAGCGGTCGTTCGTGCGGGATACACTTTTGTTGGTTGGTTCAATAATCCCGACTTACAAGGTTCAATTATCAAAAACACCAAGGATTTAACCGTGGATGGAGTAACAAGTATAACCTTGTATCCAAAATGGAGTGCCAACGCGCAAAATGTCGTATTGTACAAAGGCGGTAAGGCATACAGCACCATCGTTCAAACAACGGATAGCACGTATACCTTATTGGATTTATCAAACGAAGCAGGATTTGATGATTACACTTTCGTCGGATGGAGCAAGCAAGCCGACTTGGGTGGTGAATTGTTATCGGCGAACGACACTTACGTTGTGCAACCTGCCAATAACAACTTGTATGCGGTTTGGGCGTTTAAGACGGGCGAATTAACGATCACCGCAGACAAATCGGGTGATTGGTACAATTTCGGTGCACCAGTAATCACTGTAACTGCTCGATACAATTATGCGTATTCAAACACACGTAACGGAATCAAGGTATCATATGCATACTACAACCAAAACGATGAAATTGTCCCCAGTAACAATGGTGTTTTACAAATCAGCAATGTTAGCGAAAGTGGTAATTATTATTGTGTAGTTACGGTCAGTGACAATGGGTATGCTTTGCCCGTGACAAAAACCAGTACCCAAATTGCGGTTAATGTCTGGCAAAAATCAATTGATACCGATGACTTGGTTTTCGCAAGTATGCCGAATCAAGTTTATACTGGCAATGCATTGACCCCAACTTTGCCCGTAATTACATTGAATGGATATGAATTAGTTGCAGGTGTTGATTTCACCTACGAATATAGCCAAAACACTAACGCCAACACTTGGGCACACTTGACGATTTCTGGTTTAGGAAATTTCAATGGAACAGTCGACAAAACTGTATTCTACATTGACCCGGCGGTGATGACGGCAAGTGCAACGGCTTATACTGGTATCTACGATGGCAATAGTCATGTAAGTATTGTCAGCAAAGAAGCAAGTCTGACCGATGCGGTTTGGACGTACTCAATTTATGGTGAAGGTAATACTTATTATCCAACGTTGCCCGAATACCAAGATGCGGGTGAGTATACAGTTTACTACCGCGTGGAACGCGCGAATTACACAACAGTCAATGGGCAAGTAACTGTCGTAATTACTCCAAAAGAAATTGTCGTGACATGGGGTACAACCAGTTTCACATATAATGCTAACGAACAAGTCCCAACAGCGGCAACACAAACTGGAATTGCGGATGAAACGTTAACATTGGATGTGCAAGGTGGAGCCGTTAATGCCGGTGATCATGTAGCAACGGCAGTAACCACGAATTCAAATTACGCATTGGTTAATGCTACGATCAATTATACCATTGCCCAGAAATCAATCACCGTAACAATTACAACCCCAGATAAGATCCAACGTGTTGGTGATAATCTTGAATATGCCAGTGCTACGTTAAATGGTGTTGAATCTGGTGACACCGTGGCATGGATTGCAACTTATACTGACCGAGATTCGGCGGAAGTCGTCAATGACAAACCGACCGCAGCTGGTAATTATTTGGTTACCATTACGATTGATAATAACAATTATAAATTAACTGGCTTGAATACCGCACCGTTCGTAATCTTGGGCGAAGACCAAACCATTGAAAACTATATCACGATTCAAATTGCAGATTGGACCTATGGTAACGAACCGAGCGATTTGGTCTATAAATCTGCGGCACCGTTACGTGATGATGACAAAGTAGATATTCTGTATTATCAATTGAATGGGGAAGATTGGGAAGAAATGTCCGCAGAATCAATTTCAAATAAATTAGATTCTGGTAAATACAAAGTGTCGATTTACATTGATGCGGTGGAATGGGATGAAAATTACGGACGTACCGCCGCGAGTGCCGAAAAAGAGTTTAATGTTTTACCACGTGAATTAGATTTAACTTGGAATGAATTAAGTCATACTTATAATGGCGAAAAACACGAACCAACGGTTGTCATCAATAATTTAGTGACTGGTGATGAATGTAATATTACCGTAGTTACCGCCGATGATGCAGGTATCAATGTTGGTAAATATGTTGCAACAGTGACTGAACCGACGAACAGTAATTATGTATTACCAAATGTCGTTAATCAAGAATACACGGTTAATAAAGCCGCATTGACGGTTAAGATTAACGACCAAACCCAAGTTTATCATGCACCTGAAGAAACATTGACGGTAGAAGTATTTGGAACAATTTACAATCTTGACAACGAAGATGGTAGTGTTTACGCCGTTAGTCGTGCCGCAGGTGATGTGGTCGGCAATTACAAAATTAACGGTATCAGTACCAATCCAAACTATGCGGTAACATTTACTTCGGTGTCAGATGAACGTGCTTACGGTTGGTATCAAATCACCGCGCAAGAAGTTGAAGTAATTTGGTCAAGTGGATATGTCGTTTATAACGGTTATGAACAAACTGGATTTGCCCAAATTATTGATCAGTATACAAGAGAAGAAATTGTTTTGCCATTAGTGGCATACCAAGATGAAAAACGTGTCGCATTTAAGAACGCAGGTGACTATGTATTAAAAGCGGTTGATACCAATGGAAATTACACCTTATTAGGAGCAGAAATTCCAGCTTCAATCGACCCCGCAGAATTACTGGTTCAAACCAATGATTTGAATGTACGCTATGGAGAAGCCTTTATATTAACTGCCACCATCACTGGTTTTGTTGGTAGCGATGATGAAAGCATCTTGGTCGGTGGTAGTTTAAGCACAGCCTATAAATTGAATGACACGATTACTGGTGATGGAAATTATGAGATTATAGCCAGTGGGTATGCTCATCCAAACTATGATATTCATTATGCGAAACCGGGTACTTTACATGTGGAAGGGATTGCAATCACTGTTTTAATCAAAGACCAAACCAGTGTGTATGGTGACAGCATCTTAGAACCAGACTATGAATTTGTTGATGGAACATTGATGAATCCAAGTGCGGTATTCGCAATCGAAAAAGAAGCAGGCGATACCGTCGGCGAGTATCAAATCCACGGACGTATTTTGAACCGCAATTATTCAGTTAAATTCGTAACTGAAAATGAAGAATCGGATACGGCTATTTACACGATTACTCCGCGCGAAATTACCGTAGAAATATCTGATGCAACTAGTGTGTATGCAAGTGCTGAAAAAGACTTAATTGCCCAAGCAGCATCCAATGCGGTCATTGGTGAAGATAATGCTGACGGAAGTGTGTACACGTTAGTTCGTGAAGCAGGAAACGCTGTCGGTGAATACAAAATAACAGGTGTTAGCCGCAACGTGAATTATCAAGTTAACTTTAAGTCGGCAGTCGATGCTGAGCGCTCATATGGTATTTATCGTATTACTCCCAAACCAATTTTTGCACCAGATCAAGATACAACTTATTATGAATACAACGGGCAAGAACATGCTTATCAAATTGCCAATTGGATGTACCGTGATTTTTACACGCTAAGTGGAGATGCGTTAAACGACAAAGGCGAACTGACACAACGCAATGCAGGAGTGTATCAATTGATTTTAATTCTTGATCCGAACTGTGTTTGGGTTGGAGTGCCAGAAGGACAAGATCATGCTGATTTAGTGTATGAGTTTACCATTCACAAAGCGCCATTTGATAATGAAACGGTCGATTATGTTGCATACGAAAATGTTTATGACGGATATGAACATGATGCGATTACCATCAATACGCCAGACGAATTACAATCTACTTGGTTGTTCAAAACAGACGACGAAGGCACGTATAGCGAAGAAATGCCACGTTATAAAAAAGCCGGTACATATACCGTGTATTTCAAGATAACATCGCAAAATTATACTGATTACGAAGGTCAATTTGATGTAACTATTACCAAAGCAAAAATTACGGTTGTAATTGGTCAAAACACAGTCGAACAAAATAAAAAAGCAGAATTAAACAATTTTGAAGTAACTGGTTTGTGTGGCAATGATATCCCCGGTGAAGTTATTGAGTTAGTCTATTTGGGTGAAGCATACAATGCAGATAGTGCCGCTGTTGGAGATGTTTTTGAATTGAACGCCGTGTTACGCAATGACTATGTCGATTGTTACGAAATTGAATTAGTTGAAACTAACACACTGACCGTAGTCGAAGTCGAAATGAATTTAATTCCGATTATTGCCGCAGTTGGCAGTGGAATTGTTGCCTTAATTGGTGGCGGAACAACGGCAGGAGTTGTTATCAAAAAACGTAAAAAAGGATTAGCAAAGAAATAAGGCAATTAAATTTATTTGGTTTGGCATTGATTAAAAAATTGTTACAATGATATTAGATGAAACAAATGAAAATTGCTGTAATTACCAGTTTCAAAGAAAATTGCACGGAAGAAGATTATTTGATTGCTAAGGCTTTTGCAGAAGACGGGCATAAAGTTGATTTATTGGATTTTCCACTCAATAATCGTTTTGAAAATGTTTATGACTTGTTGATATTCAAAAACGCATGGGATTTAACCGAAAAGAATTACAAAGAATACTTGACGCAATTCGATTCATTTTTAGACCGTGTTCGCAAGTCAAATGTAAAAATTGTCAATTCTCTTGATGGAAAATTAAAGTTTGATAGTTTAGGCAAGAAAGTCCTTGTTGATTTGTACAAAGACGGTTGGAATGTCATTCCGACGATTGACAACATGCAAGATGTCGCGCTTTTGCCCAAAGTAGATACATACATTAAAAAACCATATATGTCCTATGACGGATTTGATATGGTGGAAGTAAAGCGTGAGAATCTGGCAAGTTTAGTTTTGAAGAACGAAGTTTTGCAACCAAAAATGAAATTCAAAAGCGAAGTACAAATCTATTTTGTCAATGATGAATTCCAGTACGCGCTTGAATATACTCCAAGCAAATGGCCCGATTATCCAACTCCACATGAGATTACTCCAAGTCAAGAGCAGATTGAAGATGCCAAGCGGTTCGTAAGAAAAAACGGTGCAGCATGTTCGTTTAATCGAATCGACTACCTAAAACTTGAAGACGACAGTTTAATTGTTTTGGAATTTGCCGACAGCAATCCCTACATGGAAATAACAGAGTTATCTGAAAAGACAAGGAATAACTTTTTGAAAAACTTCAAAAACGCAGTTTATGAATATTGCTTAAAGGAGTAGGACTATGACTGCTTTGATTTTACTTGTCGTAATTACTTGGATCACAACGCTAGCAAACATTTTTTGGTTTAACACAATTTGTTTGTCTATCAATGTTGTTGCGCTCATCTCACTAACCATTAGCAGCCTCCTTTGGTATCAAAACAAACACGTAACAAATTCGGCTGTTAAGACTTTTTCGCGAAAGCAATTTTGGATAATTTTTGCTTGCATTGCTGTAATTGGAATTCTTGTGCGGACAATACTTTTTACAATCGTGCCGAGCGGTTTGAATCAAGATGAGGCTTCCATGCTTTACGACGCATATTCAATCTTAAATTATGGAGTTGACCGTAATGGCACTTCGTTCCCAGTTTATTTAGAAGCATGGGGTGACGGGCAAAGTGCGTTGCTGACATATTTAACCATTCCTTTTGTTGCAATTTTTGGCATGAATGTTTTTACCGCACGCATCGTCAGTCTGTTGTTTTCAATCGGTTCTATCTTTGCATTTTATTATTTGCTGAAACTGTTATTCAAAAACAATCGATTAGCATTGGTCGGCATGGCGTTTTTTGCAATTTGCCCTTACGCAATCATGATTGCAAGGTATGGCTTGGATTGTAATTTGCTACCACACATGCTTTTGTACAGTGCAATATTTTTAGTTAAGGCACATGAAAAACTCGGATATCTTTTTCCTGCTTGCATTCTGTGCGGTTTAAGTTTGTATGCGTACGCAATTTCATATCTGTTTATCCCGTTATTCCTTGTGTGCATATATCTGTACTTAATTATGAAGAAAAAAATCAATCGACAAAATTTATGGATTTTTATTTCCGCCAATTTGATTTTACTTTTAATGGCTTTGCCTTTGATATTATTTTTAATGGTGAACTTCGGTTGGATTGATGAGATCAATCTCGGTGTTATTTCGATTCACAAAATGAGTGCCTTCCGTGCCGGTGAAATTGGTTTTCAAAACCGTTTGACAAATCTTGCCACTTTATTAAAAATTTTCATTTTTCAAAATGATGGTGCTACCCATAATTCGTTTTTCAATTTAGGATTTATGTACGTTCTCTCACTTCCATTTTTTATTTATGGTTTAATTTTGAATCTTAAAAATCTTGGCAAGAAAAAGTGCGAATTCAGAGACTTCTTTATATTGGCATGGTTTATTTGTGCCTTATTGTTAACGTTTTTAATTAAGGAACCAACTGTTAATCGAATCAATATCATTTGGCTATCCATGCTGATTTATATCAGTTACGGATTATATCATTTTATCGCAAACAGTAGGATAGTGCGGATACTGACACTGATTAGTTTTACCTTGCTGTTTAGTTGCTTTTGTGGTTTGTATTTTACTGAATACAACGAGATTATTTCGCCCGAATTTAACCAAGGTTTGCAAGAATCCATCTCTTACGCAAAGAAGATAACTGATGACAATACCAAGATTTATTTTTCTGATAATTTACGTGTGCCGTATATTTATTGTTTAGTTGTTGACCACAAAGACCCGTCTGAATTTATTAAAACACGGAAAATCGTCAATGATACATCAATTGTAAGTTATGGCAGATATCAATTTGATACTGACATTACCGAAATTGAACCAAACAAAGTCTATATCATGCCGATTGAAGAATTTAATGCAAAATTCAAAGACACTGTGCAAAGTGATAACTATCAAGTGTTTGATTATTTTATCGTAATCTATTAAATTTACCGACTATATTCTTTAACTTGTTCGCGAATTTTTTGGTTGTATTCCACGGCAGCGGACGAAATTTTTTCGGATACTTGGTATAAATCGGCGCCTAATGTGTGAGCTTTTTCTTCTGCTAATCGCATGGCAATGTAATCCGCAGTATGTTGGCTATCTCCGTTACGTGCTTTGTGGAGTAATTTATTTAAGTGGTGACTGGAATCATTTTCAGCATCATCAAGATAATCGCACAATTCCATTTGGTCGGGCAGTGGGCGTGCATATTGGTTCGGGATAATGTCAATATAGTTTGCCCAATCGGGTTTTGAGAAAATTGAGGTTTGCGCTTCATTTTGGTAAAAAGTCGCAGTTACCGCACCGCTGGTTACTTGGTGTCCTTGTTCGGTTAAAGTTTTTTTGAGATTGGTAAGGGTATGACCTTCATAAATCGTATCGTCCATCACCAACAATTTTTCGGGCAAATTTTCCAGTGGTCGGTGAAATACTTTGCCGTGTTGCCAGTTTTTATAATAGCTGTAATGAATTTGTGTGAAGCCCAACGGTTTCAAACCTTTATGTTTGCGAACGGCTTGCACAATCGTTCCTAACTTGGAAGACCCACGACCGGGCGTAATTAAATGTTCTGCGTCATCGGGCAGAGCATTAGCACACAGATAGAGTTGTTTTTTGTTATCTGAAAAAGGAATTTCAGGATTGATCAAGGCTTCATAGTGTAAACGGGTTTCGTCACTTAATTGGGTCGACGTTTTTTCGGCACGTAGACCATTGATTAAACGCACCAAATTGTCCGCAGATTCTTGGGCACATTTTTGGGCAACCGTATCAAAATGTTTCCCGTCTTGGAAAAGGTGGATTTTTAGCCCTTGTTGGATTGTGTTTACAACGCGAATTGCCAGTTCGTGCATTTTTTCGCAAATCACAAACGCGGGTTTGCCACTCATGGGCAACATTTCATTCAAGTATTTGTATTCGCGACAAATATCACAAAAGTAATCACGTCTTTTGTACCAATCAGAACATGCATAATAATCCGCATTCCGTGACAAATATTCTTCGCTGTTCAACGGTTGCACCAAATCTTCAATTCCAACCGTTTCGTCCTTGCTAAGGCGAAAAGCACCATACAAATCAAATTGTGATAATTTTAATTTACTCATTCACAATAGATTACAATAACC
>CAZXAV010000004.1:0-20856 GCA_964638195.1 uncultured Prevotella sp.
ACCTGTTTGAGCAGTATCTTGCGGGCGATGATTTTACGGTCAAAAATAATGCGAACATGCAACGTTCGGTGGCGGGGTTAAATTTGCATTTGCGTGAAGCGGTGACAAAAACGTATTGCTTAACCAAAGTTTACCCCACGGAAATCGCGGTGGCACACCGCAGTGGTGCGATGCACATTCATGATTTAGGCTTTTTCGGTCCATATTGCGTGGGTTGGGATTTGCGGCAGTTGTTAGTGCTAGGCTTTACTGGTGTTAAAGGTAAAATTTCCGCGGCACCTGCCAAACATTTTCGCTCGGCACTTGGTCAAATTGTGAATGCAACATTTACTTTGCAAGGGGAAGCCGCCGGGGCACAAGCGTGGTCTTCGTTTGATACCTATTTAGCACCATTTGTCCGCCATGACCAATTAGACGATGCAACCTTAGAACAAACGTTACAAGAGTTTTTGTTTAACATGAATGTTGCCACCCGCACGGGTTTTCAATGTCCGTTTTCCAACATTACGTTGGATGTCCGTTGTCCCGCGACGTTACGCGATGTACCAGTTGTCATTGGTGGAGAGTTGCAAGAAACCACTTACGGCGAATATCAAGTCGAAATGGAACGACTAGATTTGGCGTTTTGCAAAGTGATGTTAAAGGGTGACAGCCAAGGACGGGTGTTTTCGTTTCCGATACCAACGGTGAACATTACCAAAGATACTGCGTGGGACAGCCCCGTAATGACGCAAATTGCGGCAATGGCGGCGAAGTATGGCATCCCGTATTTTGCCAATTATGTTAATTCGGATTTGAACCCCGAAGATGCGGTTTCGATGTGTTGTCGTTTGCGGTTGGACGTGCGTGAGCTAAGAAAACGGGGTGGAGGCTTGTTTGGTTCAAATCCTTTGACGGGCAGTATTGGGGTGGTCACCTTGAATTTGCCGCGTTTGGGCTATGAAGCCCGTAGTGAGGCTGATTTCTTTGACCGTTTGGGTAAATTGGCGGATTTAGCCAAAGCGAGTTTGGAAATTAAACGACAAATGGTGGAAACACAGACCGAAGCGGGGTTGTATCCATACAGTGCTTTTTATTTGCAAGGGGTAAAGCAACGCACGGGCGGTTATTGGAGTAATCATTTTAACACGATTGGCATTGTTGGTATGCACGAATGCTTGTTGAACTTGAAGCATGTCGGACTTGAAACCGCGGACGGACAACGTTTCGCGTTGCAAGTCATGCATTTCTTGCGGGATAAATTACGCGGTTATCAAGAAACCACGGGGCATGTGTTTAACTTGGAAGCAACCCCCGCCGAAGGTGTTGCCAGTCGGTTGGCGCAAATTGACCGTAAAACTTATCCCGATATTATTACCGCGGGGACGGCGGCTGCACCATATTATACCAACAGCACGCAATTGCCAGTGGGGTATACGGATGATTTGTTTGAAATGATCCGCTTGCAAGACGAATTACAAAATTTGTACACGGGCGGCACGGTGGTCCACTTTTACACGGGGGAAAAGTTGGATGATGTGGAGGCGGTTAAAGCGTTGATTCAAAAAATTTTTAATCACCATCGCATGCCGTACATTTCGCTGACCCCGACATTCTCGATTTGTCCAGCACATGGTTACTTGGCGGGGGAACATTGGCAATGCCCAACTTGCGGCACTGAGACCGAAGTGTGGAGTCGGGTGGTGGGGTTTTTGCGCCCTGTGTCCAATTATAATGCGGGCAAACGACAAGAATACATGGATCGCAAAAAATACCGTTTATTCAAAACTGCGGAGTGAACATGTCACGTACGGTCACGGAAAATCTGTCGGCACTGAAAGTCGCGGGTTGGCAAAAGCAATCTTTGATTGACTATCCCGGTAAAGTGGCGTGCGTAATTTTCTTGGCGGGGTGCAATATGTGTTGTCATTATTGTCATAACCACCAGATCTTGGATGCTCGTCAAAATCGGTTGTCGTTTGTTGAAATTCTAACCGCTTTACGCGCACGGTGTGATTGGTTGGATGCGGTGGTGGTCAGTGGTGGTGAGCCGACCGTGTATCCCGAATTGTTAACTTTACTCCGTGCGTTACGGGAATTGGGTTTGCTGATTAAATTGGATACGAACGGCACGCGACCCGATGTTGTGCGTGAAGTGGTGGAGTTGGGACTGGTTGATTACGTGGCATTGGACATTAAAGCACCCGCGGGCAAGCATGTTGCGATTACGGGCATGCCGATTGATGCGGTTTTGGTAACGGCGCAGTATTTGAAACAGCAAAAACGGGTGAAATACATGTTTCGCACGACGTTGAGCCCCCGTTTAGATGTTAATGATTTAATTGAAATTGGGGAAAAAATCGTTGATGGTGCAGCGTACTGGCAAATCCAACAATGCCGTATCGCGGGGGCATATTCCGCGGCGGAAGTGCAAAAAATGGTTGCTGTTGTAAAAGATTGCGCACTGCATGTAGTGGTTAAAGGGACATAACAAACACTACATATTGTATAAAATAACTGTTTTGTGTGATTTTTGAAAAGTGTTATAATACCTTGTATGGCAAACGAAAAACAGACTTATGATGCGAGTAATTTAACACTGTTGAAAGGGCTGGATGCGGTGCGTAAACGACCGGGGATGTACATCGGTACGACGGGTTCCAAGGGGATGCACCACTTGTTATGGGAAATCGTTGATAACGGGATTGATGAGATTGCGAACGGTTTCGGTAATAAATTACTGGTCATGATTCACCAAGATAATTCCATTACCGTCGAGGATGACGGACGCGGTATCCCAGTTGACATCCACCGTGAATTAAAAATCTCGGGTGTTGAAATGGTTTATACCGAATTGCACGCTGGCGGTAAATTTGATAACAATAATTACAGTTTCTCGGGTGGGTTGCATGGTGTCGGTGCTTCGGTGGTAAACGCACTTTCCGATTATTGCGAAGTTACCGTTTATAAAGATGGTAAAGAACACTATGTCCGTTTCTCGCCACACCTTGACCCGCATGATGGACAAATGCACTGGGGTGTAGCCGATGCACCATTAAAAGTGGTAGGGCGCACTTTGAAAAACGGAACGCGGGTGCATTTCTTGCCCGATGCGGTGATGTTTAACCATGCCAAATTTGATTACAAGATTGTTTCGCAACGTTTGGAAGAATTGGCGTTCTTGAACAAAGGTGCAGAAATTACGTTAATTGATGAACGGATTACACCAGATGATGCTGAGTTCTCACGCGAATGCGTTTACAAGTTTGACGGCGGTGTTGCGGATTTCGTTACGTACTTAAACGAAGGTAAAAACACTTTATATAAGACACCGTTTATTATTGCGGGACAGAGTGACAAAATGCCGATTACTTTTGCGATTCAACATACTGATGGTTTCGTCGAGAGTATTTTCTCATACGTCAATAATATTCCGACGGGTGAAGGTGGAACGCACGAAACGGGTTTCAAAAGCGCGATTACCCGTGCTTTCAACCAATTAGGCAAACAATTCGGTTTCTTCAAAGATAAAGACAACGCGTTGCAAGGGGAAGATTACCGTGAAGGTATGACCGCTGTGTTGGCAATTAAAATGCAAGAAGTCCAGTTTGAAGGGCAAACCAAAACCAAGTTGGGTAACCCCGAAGCCAAGATTGCCGTTGAAACCTTTACTTATAACAGTTTGATTGAATACTTCAAAGATGCCGATAAAGTGGCGGACAAGAAAAGTCTGTTGGAAATTATCATTAACAAAGCGAAAGCGGCGGCACGTGTGCGTGAAGCGGCGCGTAAAGCCAAGGATATTGCACGCAGTAAAAACAGTATTGACGGCAGCGTGTTAATTGGAAAATTGGCAAGTTGTAGTGGACGACGTCCCGAAATGAACGAAATCTTTATCGTGGAAGGGGACAGTGCGGGCGGTACGGCGAAACAAGGACGTGACCGCAGTTGCCAAGCCATTTTGCCGTTGCGTGGTAAACCTTTGAACGCAGAAAAGAAACGGATCGACCAAGTGCTAGAAAACGAAGAATTCCGTACTTTGATTGGGGCGTTAGGTACGGGGATTGGTGAGGACTTTAACATTGATAATTTGCGTTATCACAAAGTTATTATCTTGGCGGATGCCGACCAAGACGGTGGGCACATTCGTTCAATTTTGCTGACTTTCTTCTTCCGCTATATGAAAGACTTGATTGCCCAAGGTCACGTCTATACGGGGATGCCGCCATTGTTCAAAGTTTTCAAGAAAGATTTCAGCCGTTATTGCTATGACGATAATGAATTGAAAGAAGTTACCAAAACGGTCAAGGGTGGCAGTGTTCAACGTTACAAAGGGTTAGGGGAAATGAATGCTGACCAATTATGGGAAACTACCATGAATCCGAAGACGCGTAAACTGTGCCGTATTACTTTGGATGATGCCGCCGAAGCCGAACGTTTGATTACGACTTTGATGGGAGATGACATAGAAAGCCGTCGCAGTTACATCAGTAAGTACGCAAATTTCAACAAGCAAGACGATACCGCAACCAAGGCGGTGAAGAGTAAATTAGGAGGTTCAAATGGGTGAGTTTGATGATTTAATCGATGACGAAAATTCGGTCAGTTTCGATGAACAACCTACGGCTAGTGAAACTGAAAGTACGAAAAACACTAGCGGTAGTGTTGAACCCGCTGTAACGACTCCGTCGGCGGAACAAGTGGAGATTGCACCCGAACCCGAAGTTGCGGATGCGGTCGAACCAGTTGTTGCGGACGAAGAGCCCGTTGAAGAAAATGCTGTGGAAGAAACACCAAGTGTGACCGACGAAACCGAAGCTGATGTTGTGGAATCCGATGAAGTCGTGGAAGCAGAAATCGCAACTCAAGATGGCACACAAGATGATACGGTGGAAGCCAGTCAACCCGTGGAAGAACCGCAAGCCGAAACCGCGGGAGCACAACCAGCGGTTGTGGAAACCGCAGCAGCCGATGTTGACGAAGTCGAGGACAATGAACCAGAGATTGAACCAGAAGTTACAACCGCAACTATCGACGAACCAGTCGCAGAAGAACCGCAAGCCGAAACCGCAACAGAAGTTGCGCCCGAACCGACGGTAACCGTCAATGAAGACACGGCGGTGACTTTGGATGCCGTTCCGAATGAAGTTTCTAAGGTAGTAGAAAAAGCGGGGTATACTAAGATTACCAATATTGATGATGTGGTGAAAATCTCCGAAGCCGATTTGAAAGCGGAAGCCGAAGCAGCCCGTCAAGCGGCAATCATGAAGCCGATCATTGAAAGGGAAGAACGTCGTCAAAAATTGTTGGCAGAAAAAGAAAGCCGCAAGACTACGGTTACTCCCACGGCGAACAATGGTGCTACCGAGCAAGACAATAACCAAAATAACGACGACAATGATAGTGACGACGGCAACGGACAAGATGGAATTATCGAAAAATCAGTTGCCACCATCATGCACGAAAGTATGATTCCGTACAGTGAGTTTGTTATCTTGGATCGTGCTTTACCGCGTGTCGAAGATGGTTTGAAACCCGTGCAACGTCGTATCTTGTACGCGATGAACGATTTGGGCTTAATGCCCGATAAACCGTTCCGTAAGTCAGCGGCTATCGTCGGTGAATGTTTGGGTAAATACCACCCACACGGTGATACGTCGGTTTACGATGCAATGGTACGTATGGCACAGCCGTTCAATATGAATATGCCATTGATTTCGGGACAAGGTAACTTTGGTTCGGATGACGGGGACCCGCCGGCGGCAATGCGTTATACCGAAGCCAAATTGGCACCGTTAGCTTTGGAAATGTTACGCGACATGGACAAAGACACGGTCACGTATTCATTGACTTACGACGACCGTAATACTGAACCTGATACGTTGCCAGCACGTTACCCGAACTTATTGACCAATGGTAGCAGTGGGATTGCGGTTGGTTTGGCAACCAACATTCCACCACACAATTTGGGTGAATTGATTGATGCACACATTGCATTTATTGATAACCCGAAAATTACTTTGAAACAAGTTTTGAAAATTATCAAAGGTCCTGATTTCCCGACCGCGGGTTGGGTTGTGGCTGATGATAATATGGTTCAAGCTTACGAAACGGGACGTGGCAAAGTCGTAATGTCGGGTAGAGTCCACATTGAAGTTGAAGGTGACAAACGTAACATTGTGATTACTGAGTTACCTTACCAAGTCAACAAAGTCCAATTGCAAAAAAACATTGCCGACTTGCGTGAAAACAAAAAAGGTGATTTACAAAACATTACCGAAATCCGCGACGAATCCGACCGTAACGGCATGCGCATCTTGATTAAGTTGCGTAAAGACACGGATGCTCACAAAATCGTGGAACAACTGTACAAATATACGCAGTTGCGTTGCAATTTCAACTATAACATGGTGGCAATTGCGGAAGGCAAACCCCGTCAAATGGGCTTGCTGCAAATTATCGAATATTACGTCAATTACCAACGCCAAGTGATTTACAAACGTTCAGTCTTTGAATTGAACCAAGCCAAGGAACGTGCGCACATTTTGGAAGGCTTGTTGGTCGCGATTAAGAACATTGACGAAGTTATCAAAATCATTAAAACCAGTAAACACACCAGTGAAGCCCGCGAACGTTTGCAAAAACGTTTCAGCCTTTCCGAACGTCAAGCGCAAGCAATTTTGGATTTGCGTTTGGCACGTTTGACCAATTTGGAAGTTGTGAAACTGGAAGAAGAATTGGCAGAGTTGCGTCAATTGATTGACCGTTTGACCGCAATTATCGGCAGCAAAAAATTGCAATTCGAGGTGGTCAAAACCGAATTGGCGGCAATTAAGAAACACTTTAAGGTGGAACGCCGCACCCGTGTGGTTGGCAAGTTGGAAGATGTGGCAGTTACCGCCGATGACGACGAAATGCCAGTGGAAGACGTGGTCTTGACGATTACCGCGGCGGGCAATATCCAACGTTTGGCGAAGAAACACTTTAACATGAGTAACACAGCCGCTTCCGATGGTATGCGCGAGCAAGATGTCCACACGATTGCTGTGATGACGCAAACCGACAAGTTGTTGCACATCTTTACCAATTTGGGTAAGTGCTACAAACTGTACGGCGGTGATGTCCCCGAATGTCGTTTGAAAGACCGTGGGATTGCGTTACGCACGTTGTTCCCAACCGCGTTGCCGCAAGAATACCCAGTCGCAATTTATCCCGCGGTGGCGGATACTTTGCCCGAATATGATTTGGTTTGGTTGTCCAAGACCGGTATGATTAAACGTTCAAAATTCAACGATGCGTGTTCGGTGATTAAATCGGTATTTGACGTGTATAAAATCCGTGAAGACCGCAACGACGAAATTTTAGCGGTACAACGTTTACCGAAGAACCGTACTATTTTGATGATTACCAATGTGGGTAACGTGTTAAACGCCGCTACGGGTGATGTACCAGTGCAAGGTCGAATTGCTTCGGGTGTTAAAGGCATGCAAATGGACGACAATGCGTGGTTGGCGGGGATTGCAACCGCAGACAATACGGGCTTTGCCGTCATGGTGACCAATCTGGGTAATGCCAAAAAAGTGGCAATGAAAGAAATCGACAAAATGGTGCGTTACCGTAAAGGTCTGACAATCGCGACGGGTATGGGCAAGGGCGAAGAAGTCGTGTACGCAACCTTTGCACGCTCGGGTGATGATTTGGTGGTGAAGACCGCTGATGGCAATCTGTTAGCACGCAGTGTGGATAAATTGCCGAGTGCAACCCGTGTCGGCAAAATGAAAAATGTGTTCGGTAAACACCAAATTGTGAAGGCTTGGTTACACCGTACTAATTTCGCAACGCCAGAGTATTAAGACTGCGGGCAATGATGTTGGCGCAATCGCGAATTACAACGTCGATGTCTTTGGGTACAACGTGGTAAATTTGACCTTTCGGTTCTGTCATAATCGTGCAGACGGGGACCCCGATTGCCAAGACTGGCACGCCCAGTAATTTGCGGTTGATGGTTTGGTTGTCGCGCCCAATCCCGCTACCGGGGGTAATCCCACTGGTGCAAATTTGATAGTTCGTACCAATGCGCGCGGGGGTGGCACTGACCAAACTGTCAATTACAATGACGGCGGTGGGGCGGACCAAACGGGTAATGGCTTGAATTGCGTCCACGGAGTTAATCCCCGTAACCCCGAACACACACGGTTCAAAGGTTACCAGTTGTTCGCCCGTATCAATTTGTTGCAATACGCAAGGACCTAAACTGTCGGCAACAAATTTATCGTTACCTAAGCCGACGATTAAAATTTTGGACATGTCAGTGATTAACGGTGCTAAGGCTTGGTGTAACGCATTGACGATATTCCGTGGTCTGCCGTTGGTGGTATCCAAATTCAAATACGTGCCAATTGGTTTGCCAATTAAACGGGCGGCGGTGGGTGTGGTAATGGTGGTTGTATGAACGGTAATCCCAGTGTGCGTGGTCGTTGAGACAGCAATCCCCGCTGTGGTGCGTGGGGCACGGCGTAATAATTCGCAAGCTAAATCGGTAATGGTTTCCATGGTTTAATTATGGTCTAAATCAGTGAAAAAAAGTTCCCAAGAAAAAGGACTTGCAAAATTGGGGCAGTTCGTGTATAATAACCCCTATATGGCAAATATCAAAAGTGCAATCAAAAGAATCAGTGTGACGAAAACAAAACAATCACAAAATCGTCCAATCAAAACCAATATCACTAGCGAAATTAAGAAGTTCCAAGCGGCTTTGGCAGCAAAAGAATTGAAACACGCGGAAACCCAATTGAATGTGGTTTTCTCGGTGTTGGATGCGGCGGCAACCGATAACGTGATTCACAAAAACAAGGCTAATCGTCAAAAAGCCAAATTAGCAGCGGCTTTAAGTAAGGCACAAAACGCAAAAACTAAAAAAAGTGCGTAATTGAATTTTGGTTAATGAAAAAAAATTGCAGGGTGCAAGCCCTGCTTTTGTCTTGTAAAGAGTTGGTTTTAATTATGCCTTGGGAGCAGTGGGGACGGGTTCGATTTTTTTACCATTCACGTAGACCCGTTTTTCGTTGATGGCAACTTTTTTCAATAAGGCATCTTCCAAAGAAATGCCTAAGATTTCCGCCAAACCCAAAGTGTAGATGGCAATGTCAGCCAATTCCAAACTGATCTCTTCTTTGCTCATTTTCTTGTTCCAAGCATCGTAGGCTTCGGCAACTTCGCCGTTCAAAAGACAAAATTCTTGGTGAATGTTGGTTAAATTAAAGTGTTTCTCCACTTTGTTTTGGTAAATCTTTTTTTGAATTTCGTCTAAACTAACCATATTCGTTTTCCTTTTGTTGGGTGATTTTATTTTTTGACGACTAATTTGCCGAAAAATGCACGGACTTTGTTTTTGCCTTTAATCGCAATGGTGTGCGACGCAAAAGATTTTTTGTTACTGATACGGTACAATTCTTCCGCAATTGCTTCGGGGGCAGCACCAGTTTGTTCCGCGTATTCCAAACGACCGATGTCGTTGCTGATGCGATAGCGGTAGGCTTTGTTGGTTGAATCTTGCTTGATACGGTTTTCGGTAAAATTGGTTTTGCAAGTACACAAGGATACCGTGGTGACATCAATTTTCAATGGTTCAATTTCTTTGCGTAAAGCGATGGTAAAGGTTTCCACGGCTTTTTTGCTGGCGGAGTAAATACTGTTAAACGCCGGGGCAGTGTTCGCCAGTGCACATGAAATGTTAATGATTTTCCCTTTGCGGTGTTCGCGCATGAACGGAATAACCGCTTGGCAAGCACTGACAACCCCCAAGAAATTGGTGTTCATGACTTTGACAATGTCGGTGGTTAACAATTCTTCGACTGCACCCGACAAGCCAATCCCCGCGTTGTTGATTAAAACATCAATTTGACCTTCTTTGTTGTAAACTTTGCGGATGGCTTCTTTGATGGAATCGGGGTTAGAAACATCGGTTTCAATGAAATTGATGTTGTCATCATTGCCTTTTTCACGCGACAAGTTATAAACGATATCAGCATACAGAGAAAAGCAGTGTGCCGCAGCCAAACCAATCCCCGAAGATGCACCAGTAATCACAACCACGCGTTTGTGCCATGTCGAAGGGTCAGCCAAAGCCGTAGTAACATCACTGAGCGGTTTGTTTGGGGTATCCATTTGTTCAGAATCCAAACGTTTTTCCAAAACACTGATGGCGTCGTCTAAATCTAACGGTTCATCAGTTGAAATTTGGTAGTCATCTTGTCCTAAATTGAATTTATTTTTCATACCATCCTTAGTATACTACTCTTAACGTCTTTTCTCAACATATTTTTGGATTTTAATTGTTAATTTGACAACTGTTTTTGGTTGGGTATACCATGTTTTATATGGAAATAACGGTAATTGCGACAACGCACCCAGATCATCAAACTCCCAAAAAGGAATTAGACCGCTTCGGTGGAATGGCGGCAGGGGTGTGCTACATGGCACATGACTTTGCCACTTTACGTGCGGAAGACGAAGTGAAAACTTTCCGACGGGCAGATTTAACCAAAACCAACGGTCACCACAGTGTTTATGACCATGCGACGATTACTTTGTATTTGCACTGTATCCCGCGCATTTTGGAAGGGATGTTGGACAATGAACGTTACATGGTTTCTTCGGTGAAAAGTGGGCGCTACACCTTGCACCCGTTACCCGAAGACGAACAGCAACTTTATGATAAATGGCAAGCCACGTTTACTAATTTGATTCGTGATACTTACCAAGCCGATTATCCGCAATATTTTACCGATAACAAAATTAAAAAATTGGCAATGGAAAACGCACGCTATTTGACCAGTTGCTTTACCATGGTTTCGATGTTGCATACCGTTTCGTATCGACAATTAAATTATTTGTATGGTTTCTTTGGTGATTACGCAGCAAAAATTGCCAACAGCAAAAACCCGTTTGAACAAAAATTACACCCGTACATTGTGGAATTTGTGAAACAACTTAAAAGTACGGGCTACATTGATGAAGTCTTAATGCAAAACGGGAAAGGGCGCCAAGTCTCCATGTTCCGTGAACGTCCCGTCCAAGAATATTTTGGTGATGTTTATGCGACCAATTTCCGTTGTTCGTTTGCGGTGTACATGCATTTGAACCGCCACCGTACTTTGAAGTATTACATGAAGACACCGTCAGTACCAAAAAACTTAGAGTTTTATGTCCCCGAAATTATTGCGGACAAACCCGATTTACGTAAAGAATGGTTGGCGGACTTAGAAAGTTTGCGTGACCGTTATCCGCAAGCCATGTTGGTCGATGTCAGTGAAATGGGCAACTTGGAAGATTTTATTTTGAAAGCAATTGAACGCAAATGTTCGTCGGTGTTATTGGAAACCACCCGTGTGGTTAACGGGGTATTGACGAAGTATCAACAAGCTTTGAACGCCGCGGGGCATGAGGGGGCGAAGACTTTGGCGACCATGCAAAAAGGTGCAAAATGCACCTTCCCAAATTTCAAATGTCCCAGCCCATGCGGTTTCGCGTTGGGCGTCAATGAAAAACGTAAAATTTAATTTACGTTTATGCTAAAAACGTAAAATTTTACGTTGGTTATGCTAACCAAACCAAGTCTTTGTGTACGCACATACAAATGATGTCAACCAACCACAAGATGTTCCAACCGAAGAAAATGCGTAATACCGCAAATCCGTACTGTTCACGTTGGAAGCAAACGATGATGCCGAAGATACAACCCACGATGGGTAAAATTGAAATAATCAATGAGGGGATGAAGCCCAATCCAAAATAAGCGCGTTGTGCCATGGGGTATTATAAACTGCCATTATCATATCATGCAAGCGTTTTTACGCAATTTGTTGTTTTTTCTTTACAAATGTAAAAGAAAAGACTATAATAAGGTGTTAAATGTGCCTGCTGTTGTAGCACAGTCGGTAGTGCACCGCCTTGGTAAGGCGGAGGTCGACGGTTCAAGTCCGTTCAACAGCTCCATTAAACTAAGTAAAGTCTTCTTAGGGGGATTATGATTTTAAAATTTGATAACGATAAAACTGCACTGATAAATCCAACTGAAGTGGTAGAAAAAGTAAAAGGTATGCCTGAAACAGTTGTGTCTTTTTTTGAAACAAAATTGATTGAAAAATTTTTAAATGAACATCAAACAGAAGTCATAGCCGAAGTAGGTGTTGCTTGCAAGATACATCCTATCTATAAAACGAATTACAAAGGGAAAGAAATTGCTGTTGTTCAAGCGGGTGTAGGAGCTCCTTATTGTGTAGGGATTTTTGAAGAAATTATTGCTATGGGAGCAAAAAATATTTTGCTTTTTGGTTCATGTGGGTGTTTGCGGGATTTAGAGTATGCTTCAGTAATCATTCCAACAAGCGCAATTCGTGAAGAAGGCACAAGCTATCATTATATAGCAGAAAGTGATGAAATAGAGTTGGACTCTAAATATGTAAATAAACTTATAGAATTTTGTAATGAGAACAAAATTTCTTATTCAGTAGGAAAAACTTGGACAACAGATGCATTTTATAGAGAAACAAAAAGTAAAGTTGCTGAGAGAATTAAACAAGGTTGTGTGTCCGTAGAAATGGAGTGCTCGGCAATGGCGGCTTTAGCAAAATTTAGAAACATAAACTTTGCGCAGTTTTTCTATGTAACAGATTCATTGGCTAAAGAAAATTATGATAAGGGGATATTATTTAATAAAGAACTTAGCGGCGAGGAAAAAATATTATCAATTGCTTTTGAATGTGCGAATAGTATATTTTGATTTTTTATTATTCTGTCGCGTGGCGGTCTAGGGCTTTGTAGATGTTGAGAATGGCGGCGGGGTTGGTTTGTTCGATTTGGGCAAGCCAATTTTTGGTTTCTTGACGTTTGCCGATTTGTTCGCATTGACCCAGTGGGCAGCCGCAGTGAATAAATTGCAATTCGTTGGCATCGCGCCAGTTGATAATGTCGCGTTCGCGTTCCAAACAAAACGGGCGAATCAAGGTCATGCCGGGGAAGTTCTTGCTGGCAATTTTCACGGGCATGGTTTTGATTTGGGCATTTTGCGTGAGATTCATGACAATCGTCTCTGCAATGTCGTCCAAATGATGGGCTAACGCAATTTTGTTGCAACCACGTTCTTGGGCGGCGGCGTACAAATTGCCACGGCGCATACGGGCGCAAAGGTAGCAAGGTGTGCCACCGGCTTTGGTCACAATGTCAAAAATCGGGGCGGAGAAAAACTCTAACGGAATCCCCAGTTGTGCGGCGGTGCGTTCAATGGTGGCACGGTCTTGGGCACTGTATCCCGGGTCCATACATAAATAAATGACTTCAAAATTTTGGCGTTGGGCAAGACGACTCTGACGACAAAGTTCTTGCAAACACAAAGCCAAGGCAAAACTGTCTTTGCCACCCGAAACACAAACCGCAATTTTGTCACCGTCGTCAATCAAGTGGTAGCGGTCAACCGCACGGATAAATGCTGGCCACAAATGTTTATTTTTAGAAATAGATTTCATGTTTTTTCAAAACGTTACGTTTAGCACGCAATTTCATGTCTTTGCTGTTGACGTTGATGTTGATACGTCCTTTGGTTACGTCAATTTCAAGGTTATCACCGTTTTGTACGTTCGCGAAATCTTGGTTGGCATAGCCGTCGGGGCTGATGTGTGCGATGGTCAAAACGGGGGTTGCGGCACAGTAACCGTCGGTCATCAATGCAATCGCGTCGGTTTTTTGCATCGCAACAATGGTATGTGCCACAATCGAAACATCGCAACCAATACAGTTACGCAAAACCACGATACCACTGTCAATTGCGTTGGAGCACAGTGCGGTCATTGCGTCGGCAATGGTGGTGTAAACCCAAGCTTGACCTGCCATGGTCAACGGAGCAGTGCTTTGCGCTACAACAAAGGCTTGGTCTGCCAAGGTGGTTTTCAACGAATTGTACATTGTGGGTGTGATTTTCAAGTCAACCAATTCAAAGATTTTTTGGAACATAAACAAGCCAGCCACGCTGCCACCCGCATTTTGATATTGTTCTAATTTTTCGCTGACAGTGCGTTTGCTGATTAAACGTTTGGTGGTAATGATGTCATCGGCGCGTTGTAAAATCGTGGTTGCAACGTTTAACGCGGCATTCAAGATCAGACCCGAATTGGCGGGCACGGTCGCGGTATTGGGTAATGACAATTCAAAGGCTTCCGCCATGCGGTAAAAATCCAAAGTTAAAGTATCCGTCGTGGCAATGCCAGTTTGGTGTAAATAGTTGTCGGCAATTTGTTCGACTTCGGCGGCTTTAATTTCGCGAGTCGCGATTTTGCCCGCGGCAGCCAAAATACTGTGGTCGTAATTAGCATTAACACCCGTTGGCATAATTAAAACAGGGCAGTTGGTGTTGGTACAACCAATTAAAACACCCAAGCCCATCACGTAGTTGTCAACCACGGCAACAATGCCGTCTAACATTTGCGAACGCACAATGCCAGCGGTTTGGGTTGCCACCATGTCACGGTAGTTGGTCGCGTACTTGGCGGTGGCGGGTGCCATACGTTGCATAGCATTGAAGTTAGTCAAGTTAAAAGTTAAGGCTAAGCCACCGGCTTGACGAATACCGCAAGTTAAATTTTGGACAATGGCGGCACTGCCGTTTTGGGTGCAATCCAAGATACCAATCACCGTTGCGTTGGTGTTGCCTTGCAAAGGTAAGCCATGTGTTGCCAAATCGGCTTGTTTTAATAAGCGGGTGCTTTTATCAAAAGTTTTCAAATTCATTCCATTATTATAACACGGTGTTTTGTCTGCCTGCAAGATAATTGTTGATAAAATTGACCAAATCATAGCCTAAATTGGCTTCTAAAGTGTGGGTTAAGTCGTAAGTATTGCCAAAACCGTAACAATGGTCAGCGGCAAATTGCGCCAGTGCTTGGTTCAGATTTTCGTAACCAACCATTTCGGTAATCGCATAAAACAGCAACATGCCACGGGCGTAAGTGTTAATGGTGTATTCGGTCGGCATACGGTAACTGACTAAATCATAGAACATTTGGCGGGTGTAACTGACACCGTATTCGTCCATAATGCTTTCAAACATTTTAATGCTGGCTTTGTTTTGTGCGGCAATACTTGCCAAAGTTTTCCCGTATTGTGGGTGAGTTTCATAGAACACGGCGGTGCAGTATTCCGCTAAACCTTCGTCAATCCAAGCGGTACGCGTTTGGTTGTTACCGACTAAGCCATACCACCATTGGTGCGCGATTTCGTGGATAATGACCGTCTGGTATTGCGCTTGGTCGGTCACATCCATGGAGATATAGACCAAAGCGCCGTATTCCATTCCGCCTTGCAAAAAGTCGGTTTGCACAACCGCCAAAGTGCTGTACGGGTAATCAATGAAAGTGTTGGAAAAATAGGCTAACGCGTTGCAAGCGGTGTAAAGACTGACATCGGGAATTTCGTCGTTCAAGTAATAATAAGTGACCGTGGTGTCACCCACCTTGCGGGATAAAGTTTGGAAATCGCGGGACATGACAATCGCAAAGTCGCGGAGCAGATAACCGCGGTAATGATTCGTGCCAACCGCCGTGCCACTGGTCGCGACACAGTAACCCGCGGGAGCAGTGACCGTGACGTCAAAGTTATAGGGTTCGTTGTAGAAAGGGTCGCCGTTGTAACTGTACGGGTAAGTTTGCCAACCATTGTCGTATACCGCAGGAATCGCATAAAAGTTACCCAAATTAACCGCGTGTTCGGTGTAGCCCAAACGGTGTTTAACGTGTGCCAATTTGACGGTGTATGCCAAATCAATGTCGATACTTTCCCCAACTTTTAATCCTTGTTGAATCGGAACAGTAATCACAGTATTATCTTCGCCACCCAATAAAATGTGCGGTGTTGTCACTTTGGCATAACCGGCATCGAAGCCGTTGGGGTAGGCACGGGCAACGTCACTGGGGGCAACGGCAGGGGATGAAGCTCCCGCTTGAAATGCGTTCGCGTACAAGTGAAATTTAACTTCGTACAAAGTTTGGTTGCTGTGGTTGATGTAATTGGTGGTTTGGTTGACCGCCAGTGTGTGACTGGTTTCACTGTAATTGCAATCCAAAGTGATGGTGCCACAATCTTTGGCAGCAGCTTGCAAACCATAAAGCGGATGATTGCGACTTAACATTTGTCCAATGCCAAAAGCCGTTAAGGCAATCCCGGCAGTTAAAATGGTTGCCAACACAATTGCTAAAATCCGTCGTTTAATTTTTGTTGTCATATTTATAAATATTAAAAAGGCGATTTCAAAAAGACTTTGACATTTCGACAAATTTTGAATTACACTTAATTCCGTTATGGCGAAATATATCTTTGTAACGGGCGGTGTTGTTTCTGGGTTAGGGAAAGGTATCACCGCGGCAAGTTTAGGAAAATTGTTGAGATTGCGAGGCTACCAAGTCTCAGTACAAAAAATTGATCCATATTTGAATATCGACCCCGGAACGATGAGTCCTTACGAACACGGGGAAGTCTTTGTCACCGATGACGGGGCGGAAACCGACTTGGATATTGGGCACTATGAACGTTTCTTGGATATTAACTGTTCCCGTAAATCGGGGATTACTTCGGGGCAAATTTATTCCAGTATTTTAACCAAAGAACGTCGCGGTGATTATTTGGGACACACCGTCCAAATCGTACCGCACGTGACCAACGAAATTAAAGATTACATGCGCGCCATTGGTGAAGGACAAGACATCGTCATTATTGAAATCGGTGGTACGGTCGGTGACATGGAACAAGCTGTTTACATCGAAGCCATTCGCCAATTCCGCCATGAATTGGGGGCGGGGAACAGTGTTTCGGTGCACGTGACTTTGATTCCTTACATTGCTTCCAGTGGCGAAATTAAAACTAAACCGACCCAAAACAGTGTTAAAGATTTGCAACAACAAGGTGTCTTTGCCGATGTGTTGGTCTGCCGTACGACGGAAGGGATTGAACTTGACCAAGAACACCGTGACAAGATTGCGATGTTCTGCGGCTTGGATAATCAAGAAGACGTGATTCATAACCGTGATTGCCGTACCATTTATGAAGTGCCGTTAATGTTTGCCAAACAAAACTTTGACACAATCGTGTTGAAAAAATTGAATCTGAAATTGAACAAATGCGATTTAACCACTTGGCGGGAAATGGTCAACAAATTGTGTGATGACAGTTTGCCCGAAGTTACGGTCGCGATTGTGGGTAAGTACGTGGCAGTGGCGGATGCCTACATCAGTGTGACCGAAGCCTTAAAGCACGCGGGAATTACCAATAATGTCCGTGTGAAAGTTAAGTTGGTGGATGCCGAAAATGTGGAACGCGACGGAGCCGTGGCTTGGTTGAACGATGTCCAAGGTGTGATTGTGCCCGGTGGTTTTGGTAACCGTGGTATTGAAGGTAAAATTGCAACCATTCAATATGTCCGTGAAAACAAGATTCCGTTCTTGGGTATCTGCTTAGGGATGCAAACCACGGTAATGGAATTTGCCCGTAACGTGTGCGGCTTGAAAAAAGCGAACAGTACGGAATTTGTGCCTGACGCTAAATATCCAGTCATTCATTTGATTGACGAACAAAAAGACATCCAAACCAAAGGGGGCACGATGCGTTTGGGCTTATACGATTGCCAAATTAAAGCGGGTACGTTGGCTGCTAAATTGTATGGTAAAACGGCGATTCGAGAACGTCATCGTCACCGCTACGAATTTAATAATGATTACCGTGCCCAATTGGAACAAGCGGGCTTGGTGGTCAGCGGGGTTAATCCGCAATCCAACTTAGTGGAAATGGTGGAATTACCCACACATCCATACTTTATCGCGTGCCAATTCCATCCCGAATTGCTTTCCCGTCCCCAACGTCCACACCCATTATTCCATGGTTTAGTTGCTGCGATTGTGAAAAAATAATTGCTTACCAACAATTAAAAAACGATGCAAGCCGAGGGCAAGTCTGCATCGTTTTTTTGTGGTAACAGATTATTCGTGGCAATCGTCTAACAACAATTTGTCTGCCAACAAAGCAATAAACTCGCCGTTGGTCGGACGGTCGTTCTTTGTGAAAACTTGACTGCCAAAAATATTGTTGATGTTGTCAATCTTGCCACGATTCCAGCAAACTTCGATTGCATGACGAATCGCACGCTCAACTTTACTGGGTGTCGTGTTGTATTCTTTGGCTACGTCAGGGTAGAGGCGTTTAGTAATCGCCGAAATGATGCTGGTGTCTTTAACGCACATCTTAATTGCGGTGCGCAAGTATTGGTAGCCTTTAATGTGTGGCGGTATGCCAATTGACACAAAGATTTTTGAAATTTGTTTATCCATTGATGGTATCTCCTCCGTTTTTGCATTTTTGAAGAATTCATTAAGAACATTCAATGACTGCAATTCGTGTGATTGTACCATGGTAAGTAATACCTTTTGTAAGTCTTCGCGCGAAAGCAGTGCAATCGCTGATTCTACTTGTGTAAATCCATTGATGTCGCTCATGAAATCATCTTCCCCCTTTTTTACCGTCGATTTACGACGTATTAAGTAACATTTTGTCGAATAACCACGAATAACGCAAATGGACTCATAATACATTTTTATACATTTGCTTTCTTGCAATAGTTGTTGACATTATCTTCAAATGGGAATATATATATGTACAATTATGGGAGAAACCTATATTAAATGTCCAAAGTGCGATTTGAACTATTGCACGAAAAAAGAAAAAATTTGCGCCAGCTGCAAACAAAAAATGAAAGCCATTTCTAACAACTTGTTGGATGCGGGCAAAGTCGCGGAACTGGGTTTATGTCCAATTTGTAAGATTAACTACATCACCGAAGACGAAACCGTTTGTTCTACTTGTTATGCGGAGACCGATTTGAGTGACGAAGAAATCTCGGCAATGTACGGTGACAAACATGCTGATGAAGATGACGATGATGAAGAAAACACCAGTGATGACACCGTTGACGACGATGATGATTTGACCCCGGTCGATGATGACGATTTGGAATTGTTGAATGTCGCCGGTATCAGTGACGATGACAGTTTGGATGACGATGATGTCAGTGACGATTTAGGGGATTCGTTGGACGATTTGGACGATGACGATGAATTGAACGCAGAATTGGCATTTGATGATGACGACGATGACGATGTCAATGAGGACGAAGACGATTTCGACGATGACGAAGATGCCCCGAAAAAATCGTCGGGTAAAGCGGCGAAGACTGCCCGTAAGCCACGTGCGAAAAAATCATAATCGTAGATAAAAATTACGAACATGAAAAAAGTGCCACATTGCTGTGACACTTTTTTGTTTGGCGCTCTGGGTAGGGTTCGAACCTACGACCGATCGGTTAACAGCCGATTGCTCTGCCGCTGAGCTACCAGAGCAGTCGCACCAACATCTCTATAATAACGAATAGATTGGGGTTTGTCAAATCGTAAATTATCGGTTACAATATGTTCCATGGAAGAGATAACAATTCAAGAATTAAAAAGTAAAAAAGATTCTTACATTGGCAAAACTGTACAAGTGATGGGGTGGGTTAAAAATTTCCGTGAATCCAAAACAACTTCGTTCTTGGAAATCAATGACGGCAGCACTTTCAAACCTTTGCAAATTGTCATTCAAAAAGAAGGCAACACCAAAATCAATGCCGCTACATTAAACGACGTGATGCACTTGGGTGTGGCTGTGATGGTGAGTGGTGTGGTGGTTTCGGCTTACCATAATGCTGACGATGCTGAAATTAACGCGGAAAAAATTAACATCATTGGTAACTGTGCCCCCGATTATCCGATTCAAAAGAAAAAAACCAGTATGGAATTTTTGCGTACCATTCCGCATTTGCGTGTGCGTACCAATACTTTCATGGCAATGTTGCGCGTGCGTAATGCGTTGTCTTTGGCAATCCATAATTTCTTTCAAGAACGTGGTTACTTTTATGTACATACGCCCTTGATTACTGGTGGTGATGCCGAAGGGGCGGGGGAATCGTTCCAAGTTGTGGCACCCGATTACCAAGGTGATTTCTTTGGCGCACCTGCCAGCTTAACGGTTTCGGGACAATTAGAAGCCGAAGAAGCCGCCATGGCTTTGGGACGGGTTTATACGTTTGGACCAACGTTCCGCGCGGAAAATTCCAACACAACTCGTCACGTTGCCGAATTTTGGATGATTGAAGCCGAAGCCGCTTTTACCAACCTTGATGGCATTATTGATGTGGCACGTGATATGATTAAATCCATTATCCGTGAAGTGTTGGCAAAATGCCCAGACGAAATGGCGTTCTTCGATAGTTTCTACGAAAACGGTTTAATCGAAAAATTACGCCAAGTTGCGGACAATGCTTTTGCCCAAGTTGACTATACCGAAGCAATTGAGATTTTGCAAAAGTCGGGTAAGACCTTTAACTATCCCGTCCAGTGGGGTGTTGATTTGCAAACCGAACATGAACGTTATTTAACCGATGAATACTTTAAGAAACCAGTCTTCGTGGTGAACTATCCTCGTGATGTCAAAGCGTTCTACATGAAACAAAACGCGGACGGCAAAACTGTGGCAGCCACCGACTTATTAGTCCCCGGTGTGGGTGAAATTATCGGTTGCAGTGAACGTGAAGCCGATTACGACAAATTGGTGGCGGCAATGCAAGCCCGTCATATGAATTTGGATAATTACAAGAATTATTTAGATTTACGCCATTATGGTTCAGTGCCTCACAGCGGCTTTGGTTTGGGCTTGGAACGGATGTTGATGTATTTGACGGGTATTACCAATATTCGTGATACCCAATTACATCCACGTGCGGTTGGAGAATTACGTTAAGGAGTA
>CAZXAV010000005.1:0-18506 GCA_964638195.1 uncultured Prevotella sp.
CATCTTTCACCACGGATTTTTTCAATTTCAAAAATTTGCCCATTTTTTTGAAGGCTTTGTATTCGCCCGTTGGTCCTTTTTTGTGCAAGTTGTAAAACAGCAATTTAATGTCTTTATCGTGGAAAGTGTTACGGACTAAGTCGGTTTGCGCCAAAAATTTGGTGCACATTTGGGAACGGTAAGCAAATTCGACCCGTGGCAAAAACACGTAATCGCACTTATCCAACAACCAATCAATGTGACCCAACAAAATCTTGGTCGGCAAGCAAGTTTCGTCAATCGCCAAGTTCGCACCACGGTTCACAATGTCTTTGGTTGTGACGGGGCTGATGATGTATTCAATCCCTGCTTGGTCGAAAAACGTCGTCCATAGTTTTTCGTTTTTGTAATACAGCAGGGCGCGTGGAATCCCGATTTTCATATTTCACATTATAACGACTGTCATATTTTGTCGTCAAGTTGATTTATCAACAAGTCAACCTCCTAACGTCGGTTGCCTTGTTGTTTGCTACAACAAGTTAAACTTTCTAACGATAATTGCCTCGTTGTTTGCTACAACAAGTCTTAATTTTGATAGAAATCACGATACCAATCGGCGAATTTTTGCAAGCCGTCGCGTAATTTGACATGGGGGGCAAAGCCAATCAGTTTGACCAATTCGCTAATGTCCGCATAAGTGGTGGTGACATCGGTGGGGTGTGGGGGCACTAACTTTTGGTGGGCGGCAATGTCGTAATCGGCGGGTAATAAGTCGGATTGTTTGAGTGCGGCTTGTAAGTCAGAAACAAAAGTGTGCAAATCTTCGGGGTGACCTTTACCAATGTTCAAGCGGCGGTGTCCGTCGGGTGGTAAGACCAAGACCCGCAACAAACATGCCACCACGTCGTCAATGTAAGTAAAATCGCGTTGGTTTTTGCCATAATTGTACAGTTCAATGTTTTCACCCCGCAACAGTCGTGCGGTAAATTTGAAGTATGCCATGTCGGGACGACCCATTGGTCCGTAAACGGTGAAAAAGCGTAACCCCGTGGCGGGAAATTGGTACAAGTGGCTGTAAGCTTCCGCCATCAGTTCGTTGCTGGCTTTGGTCGCGGCGTAAAGGCTGACGGGGTGGTCGACTTTGGCATCGGTGCGGTAGGGAATTTCATTTTGGTCACCGTAAACCGAAGAACTGGACGCGTACACCAAGTGGGCTGGCTTGTGGCGGCGGCAGGCTTCCAAAATCTGGTAAAAGCCCAAAATGTTATCATGGATATAGGCATCGGGATGTGTCATTGAATAACCGACACCGGCTTGTGCCGCCAAATGAATCACGAAGTCGGGTTGGTATTGGGTAAATAATGGTTCTAACGTGGCTTGGTTGGTGATGTCACCTTTAATGAAAGTAAAATTTTTGTATGACTCAATTTGTTCCAGTCGAGCTTGTTTCAGTTTTACATCATAGTACGGAGTCAAATTGTCAATCCCGATCACGCGGCATTGTGGGTGTTCGGTCAGCAAAGTTTTGGCTACTGCCGCACCAATAAAGCCCGCGACGCCCGTCACTAAAATGGTTTGGTTGGTTAATTGCAGTGTTTTATTCATCGTAGTCCTCATCTGATAAATCTTCGGTCGGCTCGTCGGCGTTGGTTTGGGCTAGGGGCGCCGTGAATGGAATGAGTTTTGTCGTTTGGTCTTGGGTCGGGAAACCGTCGTAACACGGTTCTGGTAAAGTAATCATGTCACCCAAAGTCAAGTCCAATTCCGCGGGGCAGAATTCGGCAAAACCATTGTCGATGTCAAAAGTATAATCAAGGAAATAAAATTTGTCACCATAAATCTTGAAACGGATGCCAACAAAAGGCAAATCACCCGCTAACTTGGCACCGAGTGCCATGATTTGTTCCCATGATTCGGGTTTTTTGAACTGCTTGCTGGACTGGGGATGGGCTAAGGTGCTCCAATCCAACGGTTGGAAATCGGGCGTGTAGTAACGAACAATTGTTGATTCATCGTGAATCATCACAAATTTGATTTTGCCGTTGCAATAATAACAACGCAACATGTGATTAAAACTAGGGGTGTTTTGATGAATCTGTGGATAGAATTCTACAAAATAAGGTTGAATTCCGTTGCGAGTGAGTTCTTGATAACGGTTTTGCAAAATGCAAATTTGATTACAATTAAATTGTAAATGTAATAAAAGTTGATTAAGATTGGTAGTTTTATTAGTAACTTTGTGGCGTATGTTGGAATAGTTGCAGAAAATGTAAGATGGGGTTGGCAAATGATTGAAATCAATATCGTTAAAATGTTCCCAAACTCCTACCAGTGGCGACAAATATTGTTTACCAATCGTATGAGCAATGTATTCCCGTGCTGTAATTTGGTTAAATAATTCATTATAAATTGCGGGGCGGTAATGTAATTTCAGCCAGTTAATTTTTTCGTTAAAGGTACGGGGGTTATCAAGATCCATTTCATAACCAAGATAAAGTCTGCCAATCATCTTCAAAAGATTTTCGTCATCTGGGTGATAAATTTTAATCAGTTTTTTTAGTAAATGGAATTTCTTCCCTATGGGCTCAACAATGCGGGCTGCCGATTGATTAACACGGTACATGGCATTGTCGGAGATAATTGGGGTTGTTGGCAAGGTTAATTGTTGCCCTAAAATTAAATCCATTTTACGGGGATGGAACTCAATGAACCCGCCGCCAGTGTAAAAAGTAAATTCGCCAAAATAAATTTTGCCGTTGACCAAGTATAAATCGACCCGCAAGTGGGGAAAGTCTTTGGCAAACTTTTCGCTGATAGCAATCATATCTTCCCATTGGGCGGGTTTTTGGGGACGACGATGGGCATTACGGTACCAAGCACGCCAACGTAGATGACGGAAATCGGGAGTGTAAAAATCGTTGACACGACGTTTGTTGAAACCATGCGGAACACCGCTGCAAATTGTACCGAAGACCACTTTGCCGTTAAAACAAGTAAATTTGTATTCGGTCGAATTGCGGTGACCCAAACTGGGCAAATATTCTTCCGCGATAATGCGTGGTCGCACATTTTGGTAACCCCATTCGCGTAATTTGCGCCAATATTCAAAATTCAAGTAATGTTCAAAATGACGTTGAGCTTTGGCTTTGTCCAGTTGGGCTTTGTCTTTAACCACGTAGATACTGCCCGAATCGTGGGTGCACTTTAACACAAAGGACTGCGGTAAACTGTCCCAATCAATTTCGTCAAAACTGTTCCAAACCCCGTAAGTCGGGATCACGTATTCTGCCCCCAAGGTTTGGGCAACGTAATCTTTGGCGGCAACCTTGTCCGACATTGTAGTTATCAAGTCGGGTTGGTAATTGATTTTTAGCCAGTTAATTTTTTCGTTCAGCGTTTTAGGGTTGGTTAAATTTAGGTTCAACCCATGATAGATTTTGCCAATTGCGGTTAAATATGGTAAGTCTGCCATGTCGGGGTGAGCAGTTTCAAAGGCTTGTGCTTTTTTGTGGGCGAAGTAGGTGCGTACTGCACGAACTAAGCCACGTTGGTAAATGCCACCTAAGGCTTTCCAGCCAAAGACGCATAGTCGACGGATTGAACGAGCCAATTTTACGATGCGGCGGTGAATGGTACGTGGTAACTTTTTAATCCAACGACGTGTTGAACGGAACGCCTCGATCCAAAGCCAGTATGTTTGGATTAAAAATGATTTAGTTTCTTTGAAGTTGATAATTAAGTTTAAGAACAAGTCAATCAATACAAAAATCGCACCAATTTGAATACAGCCCAGTGTCCATTCGACCTTGTTGGTGGGGTGGGGTTCAAAATAAAGTACGACCAATAAAGCAATGCCGATCATTGCCAGAGTCGGAATGTAACGGCGGATTGTTTGCCACAATGAACCTTTAATGACGTGCTTACGGCGGTAAATCAACAACCGAATCACGCGGTAGACCAAAGCGGCGACGGTGCCAATGGCAACACCGACAATCCCCAGTGTCGCGACCAAAGCCACCGAAACCACCAAGTTGATCACGGCTTCCATAATCGCATCAAAGACAATTTGACCATGACGAACCCGACCCGATGTATAGATGACTTTCATTTGAGTTTCGCGGATACATGTTAGCATTTGTGCCACTAAGAGCAAGAAACCAAACCAAAATTGGCTGTAATTTACGCCGAAAACCCATTTCGTGTATAACTTCACGAACGGATTTAACATCACGACACCAATCCCGAAAACAATGCCCAAGACATTGGCTAACAGAAAATTGGTTTGGGCATAGGTTTTTTTGACGGTAAGTTTGTCTTCATTGGCAAAGGCATGACCATAAACTGCTTCCCGTCCTGTGAACAAACCGTTAATACAACGTGTCAAATAACGTCCGACCATATAATAGACCGCATAGATTGAAACATCGGTTAAAGTGGCGGAGATAGCCAAAATCAAGATATTCGTACGGCTAAGAAAGGCGTTGGTAATGCGTTCAACAACAATAATTGGTTCAAGTTTGCGTGGTGGTAAATCAACTTCGGGCTTGGGCATTTTATAATGACGGTGGATGTAAATGCCATAAAACAATGGTTGAATCAATAGTGCCAAAGCCACAACCATCTTGACGGTTTGCAAATTAAATTGCCAACGCACCAACCAGTAACATAAGAAAGTGGTCAGTAATGTCGTGAAAGTGGATAAGATTTTAATGATATAACTTTTGTAATCCGCGGTTAAAAGTCCCGTGTCGGCACGGGTACTGGCTTGCACCAAAAGATATAAGCCCAATGCAAACACCAAAATTGCGGTGTCCCAATAAGTAAATTGGTTCAAATAGAACAAGGGAAAAATCAGTGCTACAATGACAGTTAAAACGACTGCTAGTAGACCCATGCGGTATAAAGCCCGTCGGTTGCGACGGTAAAAAAGGTTAAGTTTAGTTTTATCATTATCTGCTAAGGGTCGGTAGTAACTGTTGCGGGCAAGCATAATAAACGCCAATTCCAGTGCCAGAATCAAACCTAAGAAGTTGTTAATCGCATTGATTAAACCGTGGGCGGTTGCCCCGTAGGCATTTAACAGTAAACGGCTAGTGTACAACAAACCGCAAAGGATGTCGGTGACGGTGGACACTAGACCCCAGAAAGCATTGCGGCGGTGGTTTTGTGCTGCCATGGTCACTCCGTTTGACCCAGTAAGGCTTGGATACACGCCATCAATTCCGCACCAGTGTTGGCGGGGGCATAACGGGTCATATCTTGACGGGCTTGACGACCAAGGCGGGCTAAAACTGCGGGGTCGTTGATTTGCATGATTAGTTCCGCCAACGCATGGGCATCGTAATCGTCCAAAAGGTAACCATTTTGCCCGTGGTGAATCAGTTCTTTGGGTCCCGTTTGACAATTAGTGGCAATCACGGGTAATCCCAGTCCCATACATTCTAACAACGCGTTGGGGGTGCCTTCGTGGAGTGAAGTCATGATAAACAAATCATATTGGACTGCGGTGTGGAAAATGTCAGACTCCCGTCCGCGTAAAACGACTTGTTGGGTCAAGCCGCGGGCGTCAATGGCTTGTTGCAAATGGGCTTGTTCGGGACCCACTCCGTAAATGTCCAGTTGGCAAGGGTAATGGTATTCGTCACGCAAAATTTGCATGGCTTCAATCATCATAATTTGATTTTTTTGCGGCACTAAACGTCCAATCGCAATAATTTTACGAATGGGGAGATATTCAGTTTTGGCAATGTCGTTAATCGCGGGATTTAAGGGATTGTGCACCAGGTATTTTTTGACGTGCGCAAATTCGGGAGTCTCAAAATAGGGCAATTGGTCAGCATTTTGTAAAATAATCGAACCTTGCTGTTTGATGGCAGTATCGCGTAAAGCACGGTCAAAATTTTTTTCCAAACTCCAAGGACTGTTGCGTAGGGTTTGGGTGATTACGGTATGGGCTTGTTGCTGACTGCGTGCGGCAGCCAAGTTGGGTTTGTAACTGAGCGGAATGACGATATCTTGCGGGTGTGCCACGAGATACGCATCCAACAATTTTTGACTGGCATTGATTTGGTCGGGCGTAGCGCAATAAATTGCAAAGGACGGAAACAAATTAGCCCGTTGCACCCCCGAACACAATGGATATTCGTCAGAACGGGGGTAAAACGTCAACACAGTGACAGCATAACCATGGTCAGACAAAATCTGTGCCCACAGTGTAACCACGCGTTGCGCACCACCGTCAGCCAAATGATTGATCAATAACATCACCCGGATTTTCTTCATTGGTTTTCATACTATGATAGCCAAAAAACGGGAAAATCACAACTACTGTTTCGCGAGCGGTTGGTTTGATTGTAAGAACTCGTAAAGAATCTCAAATTGGTTGGTACGCAAACAGCCGCAGTAGACTTTTTTGGTCATACTGGTGGCAACACCATTGATTGTGCCAAGGTCAACATTTTGTAAAGTGTGACGTGCGTGGTCAAAAAGTTGTTTGCTGATGGTGTAATTTGCCATTTTAATCATGCGTAAACTGGTTTCCAAGTAATTTTGATAATTCACCAGCGGTGGTATTGGGCGCAGTGGGGCACGGGTTACCACGGGGGGGCAACTCAATAAGTCTTGCACCACGGTGACCAGTTCGGCTTGCGGGGTGTGTTTTGGAAGCACGTATTTTTTGACGTGTTGGAATGGTTTCGCTGCAAAGTAGGGCAATTGCTCTTGGTTTTGCAAAATGACTGAACCTTGTTTTTGGATTGCCCAATCGCGTAAAATCAAATCAAAATCTTGAGCGTTGCCGTGCGGGTCATTATGTAAAGTTTGGGTAATCACTAATTCATTTTGGTCGCATAAAGCAGCCAGTAAATTACTGTCGAGAAAAAACGGAATCAAAAGACCTTGTGGGTGTGCGGATAAATACTGTTCCAAGCGTTTTTTGCAAGCCACAGTTTTGTTGGTGAATTGTTCATATTCCGTGGTACTAGCGAACAAATTAACTCGGGTCACCCGTGCGTCTAATGGATGTTCGTTAGGCAATGGATAATAAGTTATGACAGTTACTTGGTAACCAGCGGCGGTGAGAAGTTGTCCCCACCGTGTAACCATTTGTGGGGTACTGCCATTCGCCAAATGTTGAATCAATAAGATGACATGTGTTTCCATCGGTATTTCCTTTTTGTGTTTAGCGTTCACGGTGTTTTTCTTGTAAAAACTCGTAAAACAAGTCGAATTGGTTAAAACGCAAACAGACATAGTAAAATTTCTTGGTGGTGCTGGTGATGTTAATTTTGATTTCGGCATTTTGTAAAGTGCGACGTGCGTGTTTGAAAATTTGCTTACCAATTGCGTAATCGGCAATTTTGATGGTACGTAAACTGGATTCAAAGTAATTTTGGTAATCTGTTGGCTTTTGCAATTGACAACATTCCAAAGCATCCATGATGGGGAGATCGGTGATTTGCGGTGGATTTTGGAGCAAATCTTGCACCACGGCAACCAGTTCGGGTTGAATTTTTTCGGGTGCGTAACGCGTCATATCAATGCGGGCTTGTTTGCCGATTTGGGCAAGTTGGACTGGGTCGTTGATAGCGCGAATTTTAATTGCTAAATCGTAGGCATTGTAACCATCCAGAAGGTAACCATTTTTGCCGTCGTCAATCAGTTCGGTAATGCCCGTACGACATTTAATCGCGAGTGACGGCAAGCCGATCCCCATGGCTTCCAGTAGGGCGTTGGGTGTACCTTCAAACAAGGATGTCATGATAAACAAATCATAATTGGGTAGTAAGTGGAAAATGTCATCATTACGACCACAAAGTTTAACTTGATCACCAAGTTTGGCTTGGTCAATTTGGGTTTGCAGAGTTTCTTGTAATTCGCCGATACCATAAATGTCCAGATCATAATTTTCGTGGAATTCGTCACGTAAGATGCGAATGGCTTCAATCATTAACGCATGATTTTTTTGTGGCGCTAAACGACCGACTGCGACAATCTTTTTGATGGCTTGATAATTTGTTTTTTCAATGCCCGTAATTGCGGGGTGCAGTGGATTATGAATTACGTATTTTTTGACATGCTTAAATTTTTCGGTGTCGAAATATTCCACTTGTTCGGTGTTTTGTAAAATAACTGAACCTTGTTTTTGGATTGCCCAATCGCGTACCGCTAAATCAAATTCTTGTTTTTCGTCCCATGGGTTGTTGCGAATGGTTTGGGTTAAAATTCTAACATTTGTTTGGTCGCAAAAGGCTGTCAGTAAATTATTGCTGAATAAAAATGGCAAAACCAAATCTTGGGGATGTTTGTGTAAATATGTTTCAAATAACTTTTTACTGGTTGCCGATTCGTTGGTGAACTGTGCGTATTCTTCAAAAGTCGCAACTAAATTAACCCGTTTCACGCGTGGGTCTAACGGATATTCGTCGGGGCGTGGATAAAAGGTCAACACGGTGACATCATGGCCGGCATCGGTTAAGATTTGTGCCCACAAGGGCACCACGCGTTCTGCGCCACCGTTCGCCAAATGTTGAATCAGCAATAAAATTTTATGACCCACTGCATTAAAATACCATAAGAATGGAAAAATGCGAAACTGTATCTATCGGTACGTTAATTAAAATTCGATTTGATAGTCAAGTTCGCGGAATAGTGCAAACAAAGTTTTGAACTGGTTGTGTTTCAAACAGATTTGATATAAGCGCTTTTGGCTGAAAGATTCGGTGGTAATTGCAACATCTTTCAAAATCTTGCGCGCCCGCTTGAACAAACGTTTCCCCGTGCGATAGTCACTGTGTTTAATCAGATGCAAAGTAATGTCAAAATACTTTTGGTAATAAATCGCTTGCACGTTGGGTGATTGTTGCAACATGATGGTCTGTAATTGTTTTAATGCCGGGTAGAGTGAAACGCTTTTGGGTGGTTTGGCAATTAAACTTTGCACCACGGCAACCAGTTCGGCTTGGATGTTTGCGGTGGCATAACGGGTCATATCTTGGCGGGCTTGTTTGCCGATTCGTTCTAATTGGGTGTGGTTGTTGATAGTACGAATTTTCTTCGCTAAATCGTGGGCATCGTAACTATCCAAAATGTAACCATTCTTGTCGTTGTCAATCAATTCGGTAATGCCAGTACGACATTTAATCGCGAGTGACGGTAACCCCAATCCCATGGCTTCCAGTAGGGCATTCGGTGTACCTTCATATAAAGATGTCATTAAGAATAAGTCATAGTTAATTAGCACGTGGAAAATATCGTCACTGCGACCGCAGAGTTTAACTTGGTTACCAAGGTTGGCTTGGTCAATTTGGGCTTGCAAAGTTTCTTGTAATTTACCCGCACCGTAAATGTCTAACTGATAATTTTCGTGGAATTCGTCACGTAAGATACGGATGGCTTCAATCATTAAAGCATGATTCTTTTGGGGTACCAAACGACCGACCGCGACAATTTTTTTGATGGCCCGATAATCCGTCTTTTTGATTTTTTCAATTGCGGGATGCAGTGGATTGTGGACAACATACTTCTTAATATGTTTGAATTCCGCAGTGTTGAAATACTCCATTTGTTCGGTGTTTTGCAAAATGACTGAACCTTGTTTGCGGATTGCCCAGTCACGGGTGACCAGATTGTATTCTTGCTCTTCATCCCAAGGGCTGTTACGAACGGTTTGCGTTATGGCTTTTGCTTGCGGGTGATGAGCAATTGCGGCCAGTAAGTCATTCTCAATCAAAAATGGAATCACTAAATCTTGGGGGTGTTTCGTTAAATAGCGTTCTAATGATTTTTTACATCGTACAATTTTGTAAGCAAGTTGGGAGTATTTTTCAGCGTTGGCAAACATATTAACACGTGTAACACGTGGGTCTAAGGCGTATTCATTGGGACATGGGTAATATGTTAAGACTGTGACCGTGTAGCCAGCATCGGTCAATGTTTGTGCCCATAATGAAACCACGCGTTCCGCACCACCGTCGGCCAAATGCTTAATCAATAACAGCACTTTGTTTTTCATGATGATTAAAATACTTATAACTGATAAACTATAAAACCGCAACTAACTGTTCAAATTTTGTTAAGCTTGGTTTGCAAAAACTCATAAAAAATATCAAAGCGGTTAAAACGCAAACAGCAAAGATAAATTTTTTGGGTAGCATTGATTGTGCTGATTTTGGCATTTTGCAAAGTGTTGCGGGCGTGGTCAAAGAGTTGTTGGCCAATGGTATAATTTGCCATTTTAATCACACGCAAACTGTTTTCAAAATAATGATAGTAATCGGTGATATTTGGTATGGGGGGCAGCGGCGCAGCGGTGATTGGTGGGGGATTATCCAGTAAATCTTGCACAACGGCAACCAGTTCGGCTTGGATGTTCTCGGTAGCATAACGGGTCATGTCGGTACGGGCTTGTTTGCCAATTCTTTCCAATTGGGTGGGGTTGTTGATAGCATGGATTTTGGTGGCTAAATCGTGGGCGTTGTAGCTATCCAAGATGTAGCCATTTTTGCCGTCGTTAATTAGTTCAGTGATTCCCGTCCGACACTTAATGGCAAGGGAAGGGACACCTAATCCCATGGCCTCTAACAGAGAATTGGGCATCCCTTCATAAGCGGATGCGATTAAAAACAAATCATAGTTGATTAGTACATGGAAAATATCGTCACTGCGACCGCAAAGTTTGACTTGATCACTAAGTTTGGCTTGGTCAATTTGGGTTTGTAAAGTTTCTTGTAATTCGCCGACCCCGTAAATGTCTAGATAATAGTTTTCGTGGAATTCGTCACGTAAGATACGGATGGCTTCAATCATTAAAGCATGATTCTTTTGGGATACCAAACGACCGACCGCGACAATTTTTTTTATCTTGCCGTAAGTGTCTTTTTTAATTTCCGTGATGGCGGGATTGAGCGGATTATGGACCACGTATTTTTTGACGTGGGCAAATTCGGGAGTGTTAAAGTATTCCATCTGTTCGGTGTTCTGTAAAATGACCGACCCGCGTCTTTGAATCGACCAATCTTGCAAAATTAAATTGAGCCCGTATTCTTTATCCCAAGGACTGTTCAAAATGGTTTGCGTAATGATTTCGTGCTTGCTATCACACAACGCACTGATAATGTTCGGACTTTCCAAATGGGGTAAGATTAAATCTTGCGGATGTTGGGCCAAGTATTCTTCCAGTAGTTTTTTACAAACTACGCGGCGGTCGCGGAATTGTGAGTATTGTTCAAAACTGGCTGCTAAATAGGCACGGGTAACCCGTGGGTCTAACGGATATTCGTTGGGGGCAGGATAGTAGGTCAACACGGTCACAGTGTAACCGGCATTGGTCAACATCTGCGCCCACAAGGGCACCACGCGTTCTGCGCCACCGTTCGCTAAATGTTGAATCAAGATTAAGACTTTACGACCCACCGCCTTAAAATAACATATAAATCACGAAATTAAAAATTATTGCACACGGTGCTACTGGTTCAGCGTTTGAAAGACCGTAAATAAAACGTCAAACTGATTGTGATGCAAACAAATGGTGTACAGTTTGCGGCTGGGAAATTCTGTGTCCAGCGGGAGATTTTTTAAAACTCTGTGCGCCAAAGCAAATACGCGTTTCCCCGTGTCATAGTCACTGTTTTTAATTAGATACAATGTGGTCTTGAAATATTTGTTGTGATAAATGGCTTGCATTTCCGTCGGCTGTTGCGTCATTAAGGCGTCCAACTTTTTTAATGCGGGATCAAGCGGAACATGCTTTGGAGGTTGGGTAACCGCATTTTGCACCATGGTAACCAGTTCGGCTTGGATGTTTGCGGTGGCATAACGGGTCATATCTTGGCGGGCTTGTTTGCCGATTCGTTCTAATTGGGTGTGGTTGTTGATAGTACGAATTTTCTTCGCTAAATCGTGGGCATCGTAACTATCCAAAATGTAACCATTCTTGTCGTTGTCAATCAATTCGGTAATGCCAGTACGACATTTAATCGCGAGTGACGGTAACCCCAATCCCATGGCTTCGAGTAATGCATTGGGCGTACCCTCATATAAGGATGTCATTAAGAATAAGTCATAGTTAATTAGTACATGGAAAATATCGTCACTGCGACCGCAAAGTTTGACTTGATCACTAAGTTTGGCTTGGTCAATTTGGGTTTGTAAAGTTTCTTGTAATTCGCCGACCCCGTAAATGTCTAGATAATAGTTTTCGTGGAATTCGTCACGTAAGATACGGATGGCTTCAATCATTAAAGCATGATTCTTTTGGGATACCAAACGACCGACCGCGACAATTTTTTTTATCTTGCCGTAAGTGTCTTTTTTAATTTCCGTGATGGCGGGATTGAGCGGATTATGGACCACGTATTTTTTGACGTGGGCAAATTCGGGAGTGTTAAAGTATTCCAATTGTTCAGTGTTCTGTAAAATTACCGCACCTTGTTTTTGAATGGCCCAGTCACGTAAAACCAAATCAAAACCTTTTTCTTCGTCCCATGGGCTGTTCCGAATGGTCGGCAACACAACGGGGGCAAGCTCAGTGGGCAGTGTGGCCGCCACTAAATTAGCGTTTTGTAAAAATGGAATTAAAACGTCTTGCGGGTGAGTGTGTAACCACTGTGCCAGTCGTTGTCTGATATTGACAAAAGGGAACGACGTTTGTTCATAATCCGTGCGATTGTCCCATAAGTTGATCCGAGTAATCCCTTGCGGTAAGGGGTATTCGTTGGAACTGGAAAAACTGGTTAAAACCGTCACTGTGTGTCCAGCTTGGTGTAAAACATCCGCCCATAGGGTTGCTACCCGTTGTGCACCGCCGCCAGTCAAGTTCTCGGTAAAAAGTAAAATTTTCATTGGGCAGCTCCGTGTGCGGGGTCAGTCACGCGCAACTGATTATTATCGCGGAGCCACTGGTACAAGCCGGCAAAGTCGTTGTTTTGCAAACTAATTAGAAATTGACGTTGCCTTGGTTTTAGTTGCGGAAACGGGGCGTCCATGTGGTCGGTTAAAATTTGGCGGGTGTGGGCGAAAATGCGTTGTCCTTGGGCGAAAGTGCTGCGGTTAATGCCGTCCAAGGCTTTTTGAAAATAAAACGCGTAATAGGTTGGCTCCCATGGTTGAAAGATCGCGGGGGGCAGCTGTTGACGTAAGTGGTCCAGTGCCAAACAACGGTTGAATTTATCAACATTAAAATTTTCGGGGGCGGACAGCGAACGATGGTCGTTGACACGGTGGTGGATTAAAATGCAGTCAATGAAAGTAATGCGTTGGGCGTAAATGAGATAGGCTAAGATAAAAAATAAATCGTTGTTGCTGGTTAAAGATTGGAATCGCAAATGATGTTGTTCAATGACGGAACGTTTCAAAATTTTATTCCATGGGGCGGGGTGGGTTACGTCAAATAGGTGTGGCATTAAATCCGACGGCGGTAAGGTGGTCACAGGTTCAGTAAAATTGACATGACGAAAACCGCGGACACGCGTGACTGCACCCGTTTGGTGGTCAAATTCGTCGGCATTACAAATCACGATATCACTGTTGTTTTGTTGCAAAGTCGACAACATCGTCGCTAAAAAATCGGGTTCCAACAAATCATCTGAATCAAGAAAAATTAAGTAATCACCGTGGCTGTGGTCGTAACCTAAGTTACGGGCATCACCGGCATTGGTATGTGTTTTGGTAAAAAGTTGCAAACGTTGGTCGCGGGCGGCGTACTCGCGGAAAATGGTGGGGGCATTGTCAATGGAACCATCGTCCACGCCAATCAATTCAAAGTCTTGGTAAGTTTGTGCTAAAATACTGTCTAACGTTGCCGTCAGTACATCGGCACGGTTGTAAATCGGCATAATCACGGAAATCGTCGGTTTCATGAATCATCCCATTGTATAATTTTTTGCCACTCCTTGCAATTTGAAAAAGCGGCGGAACGTGGTGATTATCTTGGAGTAAACCATAAATTGAGCTATAATGTTTTAACTATGGAGCAAACCACATTGTTGTCGCACATTCATCAACTTCTAATTTTATGCGCTTTTCTGAAAATGAACGCCGTGCCTACAAAACCGCAGATAGGTATTATCAGACAAAGTACAGTCAATAAAACATGCGTCGAATTACTGAAAACCGCGTCTTGGGGGTTATCGGGATTGACGTAAATAGTAATTACTTTGCCCATATCGTCAAGGTACGTATTCCTATTGGCAGGAGTGTCGCAAGTTTTTCTGTACGTGTTGCCGCCCGATTCATATTCAACAACATATAAGTATGTTTCATAATACAACGCATCTGGTGCATAGTCGTAGATAACCTTGTAATCAACGACAACCGCATCTGTCGGGGTATATCTGCTTGCTTTTATTTGTAGCGTGAGCAAATAAATACCTGCTCCGAAGAACGCCAAGAAGATAATCAGCAATGTAATGCCGCCCATAAGCCAAGGCTTATAGTCATCACTATAATTGTCAGTAATGGAATAATCTCTCATCAACGTGGTGCCTTTTTATTGTTTGTATTTCACCAATACAGATATATGATAACACAAAAGACGTTCATTTCCAACCATATAGCGTGAGTAAAGATCGAAAATGGCACTATGGCATGTGCTTGGGAAAAAAGCGGTGACATGTGGACAAAATAAAAAGTCTCCCGCAAAGAAGACTTTTTGGATTGTTGTGGTGGAGATAAGCGGATTCGAACCGCTGACCCCCTGCTTGCAGGGCAGGTGCTCCGACCAGCTGAGCTATATCCCCACGGATAAAAATATTTTATAAAAATTGTAGCCATTTGTCAAGAATTATGATATGATATATATTAGTTAGAAACGCACCGCTAGCTCAGCTGGATAGAGCGTCTGTCTACGGAACAGAAGGTCGAGCGTTCGAATCGCCCGCGGTGCACCAAAATAGATGGATTAAATGTTGTTATATTAGACAAAAGCAATTTAAAAAGCTATATTTAGGGATGATTGTTAAATAACAAAAGCGTAAAGGAGAAAAGTTGTGAAATACATTAACGATAGCCTTGCAGAAGCGTACAACAAATGGCTTAGATCACCCGATAATAAAAATAATGATGGAGACAAGAAATATGAGCAGTATGCTTATTGTCTGAATCGACTGATTGACGAAGCAAGAAAATCGGGACTTGTGAAGGAGTCCGAGATAAAAATTACAGATATTGATTGGCTTGAAAAATTTTACATGATTTATAATTCAAACGAGTCATTACAAGTGATTGATAGAATCGGAATTTTTTCACTCAAAAGGTTTATGGAGTTTATAAAATTCGACAAATATTTGCGATTTAAGGCTCTTTTAAAGTGGTTTGTAAGACGAATAAAAATCAACAATGGGATCTTGCCTGAGCCTAAAACTGATGAGGCTAAAAGCGGTGTAGGGTATAATGGTGATCGGATAAGGAAATCATATCAAAATTGGCGCGAGTACGCTGGCTTTACGATAGATTGTACCATACAGTGTGGTCATGCTAAAAACAAGCCTAATAGTAATTACATACATTGGACAGGGACAGAAATAGACATCCAGCCAGTTTTTGTAAAGGTCGGTGATAAATCTGATGTGCAGGGATTAATCACTGTTAATAAGGACAAGAATGAAAATATAAATAATGGAGTTACGATTAAAAATCTTGGATTGTTGGATGAAAATTATCCGAATGATACTCTGAAAGAGTTTTTTGATCAATATTTAGCAGCAGTGCAAAATGCTGAAATTATCAAGCAAGAGGTAACGGAGAACAAAATGGAAGAAGCAAATAGAGTAGTTAGACACGAATTGAATTTAATTCTTTACGGACCGCCGGGGACGGGTAAGACCTATAACACGGTTAATTATGCCGTAGCCATTTGTGAGAATAAGAGTTATGAAGATGTTGCCAAAGAATCATATGATGCAGTGTTCAAAAGGTATAAAGCGCTTTTAGCCGATGGCAGAATTGCATTCACCACATTCCATCAATCGTACGGCTATGAAGAATTTATTGAAGGTATCAAGCCAGATTTTGCGGCGGAAGAAATAAAGTATCAAAGGGCGGACGGTGTTTTTAAGAAATTTTGTGATAAGGCTGCTAGATTCAAATTTCTATTTAATCTCAATTCTGTATTTAATAGTCATGCCACTGTTTGGAAAGTATCACTTGGTGGTGCGGGGAAAAATGATATTCGTGAAGATTGTATGAAGAATAACCATATCCGTATTGGTTGGGACGATTATGGCGCGGAGATTTCTGACGAAACTAATTTCAACGACGGGGGTAGCAGGGTCTTAAATGCTTTTATTAACAATATGAGCATTGGGGATGTGGTTCTTTCCTGTTATTCCGCTACGGAGATTGATGCGATTGGGATCGTTGAGGGTGATTACGAATGGCACGGTGATTATAAAAATTATAAACGGGTGCGTAAAGTTAAATGGTTGATCCAAGGCATTAGAAAAGATATAACCGACATTAACAACGGTAAGCGAATGTCACAACAGGCTGTATATTGTTTGGATATTTCAACAAATGAAATTGCTAAACTTATCAATAATCAAGAGGATCCAGACGTAAAGGTTGAACGTGATTATTCTGAACCTTACGTGTTTATTATTGACGAAATTAACCGTGGGAATGTTTCTAAGATCTTCGGTGAACTTATTACTTTAATTGAACCAACAAAACGTTTGGGGGCGCAAGAAGAAATGACTTGTACACTGCCGTACAGTGGTGCCGAATTCGGCGTGCCCAAGAATGTTTATTTACTGGGGACTATGAATACAGCAGATCGGTCTTTGGTGCAATTAGATGCGGCTTTACGTCGGCGCTTTGCGTTCAAGGAAATGATGCCAGATTATGGTGTGATTAAAAAGGTTGGGACAGTTGATGGCATCGATGTTGCAGAACTGCTTAAAACTATCAATGACCGCATTACTTGTCTGCTTGATCGCGAACATCAAATTGGACATTCTTATTTCATGAAATTAGCAGAAAACGGCAGTGTTGCTAAACTCGCTGAAATTTTCAGAGAAAACATTATCCCACTTTTGCAGGAGTATTTCTTTGATGATTATGAATCAATTAAAAAAGTTCTGAACGGTGTATTCGTGGAAACAGAACCTAATCCGTTTAATTACAGTAGGCAGATTTTCTCAATTGCGGTAACAGAAGAACCTAACGATTATCGAAAAATATATCATTCGGGTGCGGACGATTCGACTGACAATGGATAAGGATCAGATCACAGTTTTTGAATTTGATGAGATTTCTGTTGGTAAGGGCGCAAATCAATTAAAAAAATCATCAGATTTTGAATTGCTCAAAAATTTCATTCTTCCGCAAAACAATGGGGATGTTGACCAAGCAGTTACTGACATGGTTACGGATGCTGCGGTATGTATGACGCTTGGTGTGAGCGGGGGAAAGGAAGTAATTCGCGTAAAGAATTACGTTGGGACCATTGCCTTAAAGAGCGGAACGCTGATTGAAATTTTACCGAAAATTGCCGACCAATCGTCCAAGGGGTTTGCACGTCAGTGCGTGGTTGAAATGCTCAAATCTTCTGGTAAGATTCCGTACAAAAGTTTTCAAAGAGCGCGGTTGTCTTACGAAAATATGAATCTCTATGAGATTTATATCCGCTTGTTTTTGGATGAACTTAACGATCTTTACAAAAAAGGATTGAAAGCCGACTATGTCCCGTACGAAGGAAATGAAAATTTTCTAAAAGGCAAACTGATTTTTAGTGAGCAGATTAAACGCAATTTTATCCACAAGGAAAAGTTCTACCTTGGGTATGATGTTTTTAGTTTCGACAAAGTTGAAAATAGGCTGATAAAGTCAACACTTTTATATTTGAATGGCAAGAGCAAAGACGAAGACAACAAGCGCGACATCAAGAAAATGTTGCTTATCTTTGAAGAGATTACGCCTTCTAATAACTTCGATAGTGATTTTGCCAAGTGTGGGACTGGTAGAACGGGAAAAGAATATGAGAGCATTATTGCGTTGTGCAAAGTGTTTTTACATCAAAAGAGTTTCACTATTTATGGCGGTCAAAATAATGCTACGGCGCTGTTGTTCCCCATGGAAAAATTATTTGAATCGTACATTGCAGAGCAACTGTCAAAAATTGCGGATGACCATGGTTGGCTGTTAAGCAAACAGGATCGGGGTAAATATTTATTCGGGGAAAAATCGAATGGTAGATTCCCTTTGCGTCCCGATATTGTTTTATATCCGAGACAACAGGAAAACGAAATTATCATAATTGATACCAAATGGAAACGACTGTATAACGACCCCAAGAATAATTATGGTATTGCGCAGGCGGACATGTACCAGATGTATGCGTATCATACGCGTTATGACAACGTGAAAAAAGTTGTTTTACTGTATCCATATTATGAGCCTTTGGACACGGAAGATTACATCACGTATGTTGGGGGAAAACAAGTGACAATTCAAATCCGCATGTTTGATTTACACGGCTACATCAAAGAACAGCAATCTTTCGAGCATTGCATTATGTCCAAAAAAGATTTGCT
>CAZXAV010000006.1:0-17274 GCA_964638195.1 uncultured Prevotella sp.
TGTCGAACGCGGACGTCATGAAAATGCGTTTGGAACGCAAATTGAACACCAAGGTTTCGTTTGAAGTTGACGACGTGGTCAACATTATCGACGGTCCGTTAATGGGACAAACCGCGAAGATTACCGCGGTGGATGCCGCCAACCACAAAATCACAGTGGTGGTCAACATGTTCGGTCGCAACAACAAAGTCGAACTGCACACCAGCCAAATCAAAGCCTTGGAAAAATAATTTACCACGTTAACACAACAAAAAAGCCCGGACAGCATGCCCGGGTTTTTTATTACGTATTGCGGGTTATTTCAAACGAAAGGTTGCCGTAATCGTTCCGTCAAGACCGTTTGGTAGATATTTATCATAACCAAAATCACTATAACGAAATTTTAAGAGCAGTTTGTTATTTTTAATGGTATAAACCAAGGTTTCTGGACAATTTTTTGCACCATCCCAATCAACCGTTTCATACAATTTGTTACCCTTGATCGTATAACATGGTTGCTCGTCATACATAAATCTGTCATATGGATCATGCTCATCTGAAATAACCCAGTGTTTGATTTCGTCGTTACTTTCGATTACCAACTTATTCCCAAGATAATATCCACTGCCCCCAGTGAAAAACATTATTTCCATATTAGCCGAAGTACCATATAAAATTGCCGCTTTGATTTCATCTGGGGTCAGTGGGATACGGTGCCACATCACACCGACATCCTCAAGATAGTATTCATTTCCCACCAAAGCATTGGTATCCACGATTTCGGGAGTCACTTGCGGTGCTTCGCCCAAGGCGAAAACAATCGTACAAGTACCGCTTAAACTTTCCCCGTAAGGGTGCGCGCCGTCCCAAAACATATCTGCCACGTCACCACTAATCGTCAAGGTGTCGTCTTTAATTGTCAAAACGGTTGATTTTTGATTGGCAGTTAAAGTTACTTTGTCTTGTTCGTCACTAACCGTAAAAGTATAATCTTGGGTGGCTTCGTCACTGTTCACCGTCCAAGTAATTTTGGTTTCATCATCCACGGTAAAATAGGTATCGTCGGCGGCGGCGTAAGTATCCGCAACAAAACTTTCCGTGAAAGATTTGCCATTTTCTGCCATCGCGACGGCATCTTCATCGTCTTGGTCCGTCGTATCATCCCATTGGAAAGTCACCGTTTGACACACATAAGCATCCCCTACCGTCGGCACATGCCCATAAACCACAGGCTGCTCTTGTTCATCATCCCCCGGGGTGTTACCAGGCTTGTTATCATTACCCGCGTTGGGGGTTTCGGGAGTGTAATAATACACACCGCAACGATCGCATTTACCGTCGGGCGTATCAACACCAGTTAGGTTATCTTTATAATCGTAATGCTCGGTGCAATTCACCGTTGAATCGTGGTCATTGTCGTAACCTTTATCTTTCGCGTCACTGCCGCATGCGGTCAACATCCCCGCTGTTCCCACGGACAAAACGCCGGTCGTCAAGACTGCCAAAAATTGCTTAAATTTTTTATTCATTGATTTTCTCCTTTATTAACACTACTGACGTTCGTGCTATAACAAAAGTGTACTTCACCCCCCCCCCCAGAGTCAACCACTTTTTCGTTGTAAGCGTGCCAAAACAAAAACCCGTATCTTAATGACACGGGTTTTCGTGAAAAAGTTATTAACAAACCTTACGCCGTGGTTTTGACGACCGCTGTTTTGGCGGCAGGTTTTTTGGCTTCGGGTTCTGCCGTGTCGGTTTTATCTTTGTCTTCGGTTGCGGTTTTGGGGGCGGGCGCGGTGTGACTGATTTTCGGACTTGCTACTTTGTTAATCACGTCCGCGTTAATCACAATTTTATCAATCGTCTTATCCGTGGGGGTCGAGTACATCACATCCAACAACGCGTCTTCCAAAATGGTACGCAAACCACGAGCACCCGTTTTTAATTCCAACGCCAAGTCCGCCACTTTTTCGACGGCGTCTTTGGTAATGTCTAATTTGATGTTATCCAATGAGAACATTTTAATGTATTGTTTGACCAAAGCATTTTTGGGTTGGGTCAAGATTTTCATCAACGCGTTTTTGTCCAAGGCTTCCAAGCCCACCACCACGGGCACACGTCCCACAAATTCGGGGATAATACCGAACTTCACCAAGTCCACGGGGCTGACTTTTTTGATGTCGGTAATGGCTGCGGATTCGTCCGTGTTATTTTTCAATTCCGCACCGAACCCCAAACCACTGCCGTTCAAACGGGCGGACACGATTTTTTCCAAACCGACAAAAGCCCCACCGACAATGAACAAGATGTTAGAAGTGTCAATTTGGATACATTCTTGACTGGGGTGTTTGCGACCACCTTGCGGCGGTACGTTCGCGACCGTGCCTTCGATAATTTTCAATAAAGACTGTTGTACGCCTTCACCCGACACGTCGCGGGTAATGCTGCGGTTTTCGCCCTTCTTTGCAATCTTGTCAATTTCGTCCACGTACACAATGCCGCGTTGGGCTTTTTCCACGTCGTAATCGCAGTTTTGTAACAACTTCAACAAAATGTTTTCGACGTCTTCGCCGACGTAACCCGCTTCGGTCAAAGTCGTGGCGTCCGCAATCGCAAACGGCACATCCAAAATGCGTGCCAAATTTTTTGCCATCAACGTCTTACCCGAACCCGTTGGTCCAATCATCAAGATGTTGCTCTTTTCCAATTCGACATCGTCGGGTTTGCGGTCTTTTTTCTTGCTGTGTTTCAAATAATTGTTGTAATTGATGCGTTTGTAATGGTTGTACACCGCCACCGACAAAGTTTTCTTGGCTTCGTCTTGCCCAATGATGTATTCGTCCAATTTGGCTTTAATCACCGCGGGTGGCAATAATACCAAGTCGTCGGGCGTAGTGTGTTCACGGTGTGCCAACAAAACGTCGGAACACGCTTCGATACAATATTCGCAAATGTAAGCCGACCCCGTGGGGCTGCCAATAATTTTTTTCACTTCGCGGCTGCTACGTCCGCAAAAGCTGCATAAAGTGTTCATAACACCTCCTAATAAAAACAATGATATTTGTTAGGTTGCCAATGACGGGTACGATTATACGTGTTTAAGCCCGTTTTGTAAAGACCTTGTCCACCAAGCCATAAGTCTTCGCTTCGGCGGCGGTCATGTAGTGGTCGCGTTCGCAATCTGCCGCGACTTCGGTTTGACTCTTGCCGCAGTTCTCCGCCAAGATTTTGGTCAAACGTTGTTTCAAACGTAAAATGTGTTCCGCTTGAATTTGGATGTCGGTGGCTTGCCCTTGCGTGCCGCCCAACGGTTGGTGAATCATAATCTCGCTGTTCGACAAAGCATAGCGTTTGCCTTTCGTGCCCGCCGACAACAAGAATGCCCCCATTGAAGCCGCCAAACCGACGCAAATCGTGGATACGTCGCATTTGATGTATTGCATCGTATCGTAAATTGCAAAGCCGTCGGTCACCGTGCCCCCCGGGCTGTTGATGTAAAGTGAAATGTCTTTGTTCGGGTCTTTGGCTTCCAAATAAATCAACTGAGCCACGACCAAGTTTGCCGACTGAGCATTGACTTCCCCATTCAAAAAGATGATGCGGTCTTCCAATAAACGGCTGTAAATATCGTAACTGCGTTCGCCGTTTGCGGTTTGATCAACCACCATTGGAACTAACATATTTTGTTCCTCCCCTTTAAGAATATGGTCAAATTATCGAATTGTTTTTGTCGGTCTTTGTCAGACAAATGTTCTTTTTCGACAATCGCGTCCATCACCAAGCGCATTTTGACTTGTTTAGCCGCCAATTGGTGTTGTTCGTCGTGAATTTTTTCCACGGTCGTACCCATGTATTGGGCGTACAATTCCAAACTGGCACCTTGGGCAGCCAACTTGTGTTCCATGTCGTGAATCATCGCGTGTGCATAGTCGTGAATCATTTTGTCGGGAATCTCGACTTTCGCGTTGTCCATGATGGCTTCAAACAATTTTTCTTCGTCGTTGTATTCGGCTTGCTTGGTGGCTTGTTCGGTCAATTTTTTCAAGATGTCCTCTTTGAACGCTTTCAAGTTATCAAATTCGGAAACTTCTTTCGCAAATTGGTCGTCCAAAGCGGGCATTTCCTTAATCATGATGTTGTTCAATTTAACTTCAAATTTGGCTTTCGCACCTTTCAAATCTTCCACGTGGTAATTTTTCGGGAAAGTCACGTTGACGTCACGGGCTTCACCGACTTTCATGCCGACCAATTGGTCTTCAAAGTTATCAATGAAACTATGGCTGCCAATTTCCAATTCGTAATTTTGTGCCGTGCCACCTTCAAAGTAGGTGCCGTCCACACTGCCCTTGAAATCAATCACCGCAATGTCACCATTCGCCACCGCATGCCCCTTGTCCGCGGCAACTTGTTTGGCACGGGTTTGTTGTAAACGGTTCAAATACGCGTCCACGTCTTTCGCGCCGACTTTGACTTCGGTCTTTTTAATTTCCAAGCCCGTATATTTGCCCAAAGTCACTTCGGGTTCTAAGTCGCAAGTCGCGGTCAATTTGACACCGCCATCCGCCGTGAAATCAAAATCCAAATGCGGATAGTCAATCAATTTCAAATCGTCACCAAAGTTGCTGGCGAACAAATCTTGGATGGCTTCTTCCATGAAGATGCCCGCACCGTATTGTTGTTCAATCATTTTGCGTGGCGCTTTACCCGCACGGAAACCCGCCACCTTGTATTTGCCAGCATTCTTTTTGTAAGCATTTTCAATCGCGGCTTCCCATTCGCCTTTGTCGAAAATCATCACGACCGTTGCTTGATTTTTTTGTTTTGTAACTTTTTTATCCATAGGTGTTATTTTAACCCATTTACAGGTACAAAAGCAAGGAAAATAACGCAATCACCAAACCGAACTTAAATAAGATCACCCCGATGAAACCCCATTTGCGGCGGCGGATGTAACGTTTTTCGTCGTCCGTAAACGTAGCGGTCACTTCCACGGGCTCACCCGCGGCTTGTTTTTCGTAAATGGTTTTCAAATGTTCGTATTGGATATCGCGCACCCGTTTCAAAAAGTTGTACCGCGACACCATGCTGTCCCACAGTGTGCCTAACCCCGCCACCGACAAAGCCAACACCGCCGCGTAATACGCAACGTACACATGCAGATAACGATAAATGATAAAAAATAATGCCGTGGCAATTAAGCCAAAAAAGAAAATTTTACAGCCAACATTGGCTGTAAAATAATCTTTTATTTTGGTAAATGCATTTTGGAAAAATTGTTTCATCACAAATTATTTGAATGAAATATTGCCCAAAACCAAGAATACCACAATCAGGACAATGGCGACCGCCCAAACGACCAACCACCATGTGCCACGTGAACGAGCATAGCCAAATGAATAGAATGCTACCACGATGTACGCCATGACTTGCGCCAAGATGTTCAACGCGTTGACAATTTGTGCCGATAAGCCGACCATATTAAAGATTGCTTGTAACAGCAATGCCACGCCGACAAACACGATTGCCAAGTAAGACAGCATATTCAAAAAGCCTCTTCTTGTTGTTGACATTATGTTTTACCTCCTTATGTTAGATGATAGCATTTTTCCCGTGCCTCGGCAAACGCTTTTGTTGGCGAAATTTGTAAATGAACCGCGACACCCGTGATGGGATGAGTAAAATCCAAACGCAAGGCTTCCAACATCTGTCCGTCCCCATGGTTGTATTCGGGGTCACCGACAATCGGGTGATGGATGGCTTTGCAATGCACGCGGATTTGGTGCGTCCGTCCCGTTTCCAAAGTAAATTCGCACAACGTGTGTTTGGCGTAACGTTCCAAGACTTTCAAGTGCGTGACCGCGTGGCGTCCGCCGTTTTCCGTGGTGGTAAAAATCGTACGGTGTTGTGGGTGACGGACAATGTTACGGTCAATCGTCAAATCGGACTTGACCACGCCGTCTACCAAGCCCCAATACGTGCGGATAATTTCGTGGCGTTCAAACATTTTGCCTAACCGTTGCTGACAATCCGCGGTTTTCGCCACCACCAACAAACCCGCGGTATTTTTATCCAAACGGTGCACAATGCCTGCTCGTTCTAAATTACCTTGCCCCCGTCCGAGCAATGCGTTCAACACTGTGCCGTTTTTTACGCCCGCCCCCGGGTGCACCACCATGCCCCGCGGTTTGTTAATCACCATTAAATATTCGTCTTCGTAAATCACATCCAACGGAATTGCTTCGGGTTCGGCGGTGACCACGGGTGGAATGGGTTCCCCATTCACCACATCGGTGTCGCGTAATTCATAGCCCGCTTTGACCACTTGACCATTGACAGTAAAATCACCCCGTTTAATTGCCGCGGTAATTTGACTGCGCGTAAATTCGGGATAACGGGCGGCTAAATATTTATCAACGCGCATCATTCACCCCTGGCACCTTGCACGATAATACTCAGCAAAATCAGCACCGCCCCCACACAGATTGCGATGTCCGCCACATTATTTTTGAAAATCACAAAATCAATGAAATCGTGCACCGCACCGCCCGAAATCAAACGGTCAATGGCGTTGCCCAAAATGCCACCGACAAACAGTGCCATTCCCAACAGCCACAACCACGGACGTTTTTTGGTTCGCACCAAATAGTACACCACATAGCCAATCAAAGCCGCCGCCAAGACAAACGAAATTACGACAATCACCACCCACAACCACGGCAAATTCGCCCCCATGCCCCACGACACGCCCGGGTTCAAAATCCCGTCAAAAGTGTACTTAGTAATTAAGTCGGCGGCTACCACCGCACCAATCACTGCGGCGAACAGCCAAATCATTGACTAACCTTTTCCAACATCGACACCACAATGGGTCGGCGGTTAAAGTTCTTTTGGAAATAATTTTGCACGTCTTTGCGGATTTGATTGCGCACTTCGTTGACGTCATTACCGTTAAACGGCATTTTTTCCAAAGATTCCAACACTACACCGCGGATGTCGACCACCACTTTTTCCAATTCGTGAGCGTAAGCCAACCCTTTCATGTTGACATCAGGACCCGACATCAAATCACCCGTCTTGCCGTCGTAACCCAAACCAATGATACAGATACCGTCTTCCGCCAAGGCTTGACGGTCACGCAACACTGAACTGTCCACATCCCCCGCGCCGTAACCATCAATCAAACGGGAACCATGCGGCACTGAACCGACTTTCTTCAAGCCCGAAGCCGATAATTCCCAACAATCACCCAAGTCCGCCATAAACACGTTACGGGCGGGCATGCCCATGCGTTTGGCTAAATCACAGTGTTTCTTTAACATTTTGTATTCGCCGTGAATAGGGATAAAGTTGCGTGGACGAACCAACGCGTGAATGATTTTGAATTCTTCTTGGCACGCGTGACCCGAAACGTGGACCGCCGCCAAACGTTCGTACACCACTTCACAACCGCGGTGGACCAAGTTGTTAACCACTTCCGCCACCGCACCTTCGTTGCCCGAAATTGGTGACGCCGAGAAAATCACCGCGTCATTGGGTCCCAAGTTAATTTGACTGAATTCCCCATTTGCCATGCGGCTGAGCGCGGCGTTGGGTTCGCCTTGACTGCCCGTTAATAAGACCAACACTTCTTCATTTTTGAACGCACTGATTTTGTTAATTTCAATGATGTTTTCGGGACGTGCTTTCATTTCTCCCAATTTAATCGCAATGTCACTGACCGCAATCATACTGCGCCCCAAGAAAGCCACCTTACGTTTGTACTTTTGCGCCAAATCCAAAATTTGTTGCATGCGGTGCACGTTGGATGCAAACGACGTCACGAACAAACGTTTGTCTTTGTATTGTGCAAACAATTCGTCCAAACGTTCACCGACCGTGGTTTCACTCATGGTAAAGCCTTCCCGTTCGATGTTGGTACTTTCGCACAACATCAACGACACCCCACGACGACCGATTTCACCGATGCGTGCCAAATCAATCGGTTGGTTGTCCACGGGGGTCAAGTCGATTTTCAAATCCCCGCTGTGGAAGACCGTGCCCAACGGTGTGGTAATTGCCAACGCGAATGCTCCGGGAATCGAGTGGTTAACGTGGATAAATTCCACCGAGAACGCCCCGATTTTGACCACCGCGCGCGGACGCACCGCCACGGCTTTAACTTTCAAACCAGAATGTTCCCGCAATTTGTGTTCAATTAAACCCAGTGTCATGCGGCTGGCATAAACCGGGGCGGGTACTTCTTTCAACGCGAACGGCAAACCACCGATGTGGTCTTCGTGACCGTGCGTAATCAAGTAGCCTTTAACTTTGTCCTTGTTGCGAATCAAATAAGTGATGTCTTGCACCACCAAATCAATGCCGGGCATTTTGTTGGCATCGGGGAAACCCAAACCGACGTCGACCACGACAATGTCATCACCGTATTCAAACACGGTCATGTTCTTGCCGATTTCGCCCAGTCCCCCTAAGAAACTAATCCGTAAATTATTGCTCATTTTCTCTCCTTATTCTGTTCTTAATTTAGATTAACAATTTTATTGTAAATCGCACTTTTGTTGAGTTCGGTGGTCCGTTCGCTGTGGACGTGTAAACGGTTGCGCACCACCTCATAAATTCCCAGTTGTTCAAACACCGCAAAGCAAAACACAAACTGGAAGATGTTTTTCTTTGGTAACACGATTTTCCCGAATAATTTCAATGACGACGGACAGAAATTGTTACGGTTTACCAATGTTAGAATTGCTTTATAATAATCAATAAAAACCGACCTGTCAACACTTAACCCACGAATTATCGTTTGCAAACTTTGGTCGGGGGTCACCGCCAAGTCGTCATGTAAGTAACGTTGCAACACCATGGCTTTCTCGTCGTCGTTAATCGCGAACGGGATCACGCACTTGACCACGGCTTGCGGTTGCGTGCCGTCGTTTTGTTGCAATTCAAAAATCACACTCTTAACACACGGTGCTGCCAAAATTTCGTTGAAACTGGCACCGCCAAAGAAAATGAATTTTAATTGACCATTGTCAAATTTCGTGTGGGCGGGATGACTGGGCAAACTGGCAGCGTGCGTTTGGTGCATCACCGTCATCAACACGGGCGCCGGGTTACCGCAACCCGTCGGCTCTAACAACGCGACTTCGTCAAAGAATTTTTGGTTTAATTCGTCCGCGGTAATTTCAAAATCATAATACTTGCAATTTTCACCCACTTGCGTGGCGGCGGCTTCGCTGACAATTTTTTGGAACATGGTGCGGAACTTTTCAAAGTTCTCTACAGGTAACGACATGCCCGCCGCCATCGCGTGACCACCGAACGTGGTTAAACATTCCGCCGCTTTGGTTATGCAATCCACCAAATGAATCCCCGCGATACTGCGCCCACTGCCCTTGTAAATTTCACCTTTGCCACCCAAGACAAGACACGGACGACCGTACTTTTCGGTTAAGCGTACCGCCACAATCCCCAACACACCACTTTCCCATGACGGTTTCGCCACCACAATCGCGCTGTCGTTTTGCAAATTTTCTTGTTCAATCATTTGCACGCACTCGTTAAAAATCACGGTGCAAAGTTCTTGGCGTTTCGTGTTCAAGAACAACAAGTTTTTGATAATGCGGTCCAAACGCAACGGGTCTTGTTCCAAAATCACGTCCAAACCACGTTTCGCGTTGCCCATGCGTCCACTGGCATTGATTTTGGGTCCCAGACGGAAACTGATGTCACCGCTCTTAATGGCACCGCGGATGTTGCAGGCTTTGGCTAACGCGGTAATACCCGGCACTGTGCCTTGGTTCAACATCTTTAACCCTTGGTGCACAATGATGCGGTTTTCGTCGGTCAAAGACACAATGTCCGCCACCGTGGCAATCGCACAGATGTCAAAATACTTTTGCGCGGTTTCCAAGTTCTCCATGGCTTGCACCAATTTCAAAGCCACACCCGCCCCGCACAAATCGTCGAACGGGTACTCTTGGTCGGTAAATTTCGGGTCAACACAGATACAGTCGGGTGTTTGGTCGGGAATCGCGTGGTGGTCGGTCACGATACAATCAATGCCTAACGATTGGGCAAATTTAATTTCTTCGGGACACGAAATGCCGCAGTCCACCGTCACCAACAAATTCGGGTGAAACTTTTCGTTCAAACGCTGAATCAAATCGACATTCAAGCCGTAACCGTCCGCGTCACGTTCGGGCAAGAAATACGCGGTACGTACGCGTTGGGTTAATAAGTATTTATACAAAATGGCAGTCGCACAAATACCATCGGCATCATAATCACCGATGATTAAAATTCGCTGCTTTCGGTTAATGGCGTCGCGCAACCGAGTGACAGCCGCTTGCATACCTTTCAATAAAAACGGGTCGTGCAATTGACTGGGGTCGAAGTTAAAAAATTTTTCGGCTTTTTCTGCGGTATCAATACCTCTCTCAACTAATAAACGGATAAATTTTTCACTATACCCTAATCGGTTGAACTCCGCCAGTTGCCGTGGGGTTAACTCCCCGCACCTGACTTTGTATTCCATTCCACCACTACGTTACCACAAATTTAGTTGCTCTGCAACCAAAAACCAATTAAAATGCGAAATATGGAAAAAATTAAAATTACCGCAGACACCGTTTGCGATTTAACTCCCGAACTTTTACAAGAATTTGATTTTGCCGCTGCCCCCTTGTACGTCCATTTTGGTGACCGCGAAGTCAAAGACTATTTCGGCATTGACCAAGAAATTTACCAATATTATCACGAATCCAAAAAGACCCCGAAAACTTCGGCGGTCAGCGTGGAAGACTTCAAAGAATTTTTCCAAGCCAATTTGCCCGCAGGTGGCAGTTTAATCCATTTCAACATTTCCAAGGAATTTTCGTCCAGTTATGCAAACGCGGTTACCGCAGCCAAAGAATTTCAAAACGTTTATGTCATTGACAGCCGCACTTTAACAACAGGGATTGCCATTTTGATGTTGCGTGCGAAAAAATACCGTGACGAAGGCATGTCCGCCGCCGACATCGTAAAAAAGATTAACGACGAAGTTTACCGCGTGCAAACCAGTTTCATTTTGAAAGATTTGACTTACTTACACCGTGGCGGACGTTGCAGTGGTACGACCAAATTGTTGGCAACCGCCTTGGGTATCCGTCCCCAAATCGTTTTGAAAGACGGCAAAATGGAAGTCGGTAAAAAATTCATGGGCAATTTTGAAAGTTGCATCAAAAAGTACGTTGACCACGTTTTCAACACCAACCCCAACCCCGATTTATCGGTTTGCTTCTTGGTGCACACCAAAATGACCGACCCCAACATCGTGGAAGCCGTCAAACAACAAATCATGGCACGTTATCCGTTCCAACGGGTGATCGAATCCGTTCCATGGGGTACGGTCACTTCGCACTGCGGCGAAAATACCATCGGCATTGTTTACGGCATTTAAGTCGGTATAATTCTACAATTTAATCCGCACCCTAACCACATGGGTAAACGCAAAAAAGCCAAAGTACCGTTCATCATTTTTGCCATTGCGGTGATTAGTTCGATTCTGTGCTTTACGTTCGGACGTCGTTATAATCCGTATTTTTTGTGGGTTGGCTTGGGACTGGCGGGGGTTGCTCTGCTGTTTTTCATGGTGGCGTTAACCCGCTTTTTACGTAACCGCTCGATTACCAGTGGTTTGTTAATTGCCACGACCGCCGCCACCGCAGTTTATTTTGTTGGCAACCGTTTCGTGCAAGCCGCCATTCCGCGTGCCATGGCAACTCTTTCGGTCGCCAGTGTGGACGGTGGGGTTGCCGATTCCAACAGTTGGTTTACTCCGCTGTTCTTTGCGCAAATCGGTTTGTTCGCGGTCTGGTTTTTGTTAATTTTGTTTATCATTTACGTGTATGTCCGCCCGATTAAACGCATTGATAATCTGTTAGGGCAAATCATTGATGCCAAAGAAATCAAGAAAATGAAATTGGGCAAAGGTCGGCAGTACCAAGCCATTGCCGCCAAATTGCAAATTTTGGCGGATGCCCAACATGCCGCGGAATTAAAACGCCAAGCCCGTCGACTGCAAGCCCGTAACCGTGCTTCGGTCAAACGCGACTTGGTCAACAAAATTCTGAAAGAACAAAACAAAATCCCCAAGCCCAGTGCGGATGCCTAACGTTCATTTTCTTGCATAAAATCTTCAATCGTTTGCACAAAGGACAGATACACGGGTTTCAGTCGTTCGTACAAAACGAGCGCCCGCGGCACGGGCACCGCCCCATTGCGTTCCACCACAAATAACTGTTCGTTTAATTCCCGTTGTAAAGTGTGAATGTTATAACTGACTGTCGGTTGACTGACGCCCAATTTTTCGGCAGCCTTACTGACACTCTGCTCCTCTATGACCGCCAAAAAGTACTTATATAAGTTCAAATTAACGTCCATAAATACGTATTATAGAATAATTCTATAAGCCTTGTTTGTCGTGTTTCGCTCTGATACATTTTTATACATGAACACAACAGCAATCACCAAAACCCTACTCACCATTTGGCAAGGACTGCCCGATTATGCCGCCATGCTCGGCGAACGCGCGCACACCCACGCACTGTGCAGTTGCAACACCCCGATGTTGACCAACCGCATTGTGGACAAGATTATCGACCTGAACGTCAAGCAACAAACCATTCGCAATTTGTCACACCGTTTGAACCGCGTTATTGAGAAACTGCCGTCGGACACGCAAGCCGTGTTGCACAGTTACTACCAAACGTACGGCATCACTGCCAACATCCCGTTGCAAGCCAAACGCTTAGGGGTTGCCGAACGCACTTTTTACCGCCACCTTGACCGTGCCACCGCCTACGTTGGACGGCACTTAAACGCACTGGGAATTAACTTTTTTACGTGGCAAGATTTGTTACACCAACACCCGTGGATTAAAGAAACCTTTATGCGTCAATGCCCACCAAACCCGCTGCGAACGACGCCGCATCGAAAGGCACCAAATCATTAAGTTGTTCACCAACACCCACGTACCACACGGGCAAATCAAATTGCTGTTTAATCGCAACCACAATCCCACCTTTAGCTGTGCCGTCCAACTTGGTCAAAATAATGCCGTCCAAGCCCACCGCTTCGTGGAAATATTCGACCTGACTTAACGCATTGCCGCCCGTAGTCGCATCAATCACCAACAATTTACGGTAGTTGGCTTCGGGCATGACTTTACCCACCACGCGGTCAATTTTTTGTAATTCCGCCATTAAATTGACTTTGTTGTGCAAACGTCCCGCCGTATCAATCACGGTCACTTGTTCGTGTTTGGCTTTCATCGAAGTCAACGCATCAAACACCAATGATGCGGGATCCGCGCCCGCCCCTTGCTTCACAATGCGCACCCCCGCCCGTTCGCTCCATTCGGTCAACTGTTCGGTCGCCGCCGCACGGAAAGTGTCCCCCGCCACCAACAACACGGATTTTCCGTCCTCTTTTAATAAATGTGCCAATTTACCAATCGACGTGGTTTTGCCCACCCCATTGACACCCACCACCATAATCACGGTCGGGTCTTCCATGGTCGGCTTTTCGTCACCCAAAATTTCCGCAATGCTTTGCGCCAAACGACGTTTCAGTTCGTCTTCGGTTTTGATTTTTTCGGCTTTGACCGTTTGCTTGATGTCATCAATAATTTTTTCGGTTGCCGCCACCCCGATGTCCGCGCTGATTAACACGGTTTCCAAATCTTCGTAAAATTCGTCGTCAAAAGTTTTGGTGAAGATGGCTGCAATTCCACTGGTGACCGCGGTTGCCGTTTTCTTTAATCCGCCAAAAAGTTTTTTGAAAAAGCCCATTTTATTGCTCCCCACTGGCAATTGCCATGCGTCGTTGGTATTTCGGATTGGGGTTCATCGCGGTCGTTAAAAAGGTTTCCACCGCGGTCAAAGCCACCGCCGTATCAATAAACCGTCCACCCAAGCACAGCACATTGGCATTGTTGTGTTCGCGTGCCAAACGGGCGTAGTCGACATTATGCACTAACGCCGCCCGAATCCCCGCGTGGTGGTTGGCGGCAATCGAAACCCCAATCCCCGTTCCACAAACCAAAATGCCGCGGTTGGCTTGGTCTTTCAAGACCCCTTGCACCACGGGCGTCACGAAAGAAGTAAAGTCATCTTCACTGTCAAATTTGGTATTACCGCAATCGGTAACCTGTAAGCCTTGTTGTTGCAAATGTGCGCGAATGGCTTCTTTCAAAGCAAAGCCGCCGTGATCCGAACCCAAATAAATCATGCCTTAATCATAGCACGGGGTGGGGATTTCGCAAATCAAAAATCTGGTGGTACAAGTTTTCCAAGTCCACCACCAACTTGGCACAGACTTGGTCGTACGCGACTTGCCCACCCCCGTAAGGATCGGCATAATCCCGCAAATCAAAAATGTAATCATACTGTTGTTGCATTTTGGGCAAATACTGACGCGCAACGTGCGGTTTTTTGGGAATCGTAATGCCAATGTCTTGCAACGCAATCATGGCTTCGGGCATCATGTCCGCCCCCACTTCGGCGGCAGTCCCCGCACTGCGTACCACCACCCCCGTACGGCGGTGACGTTTGCAAATGTTTTTGAAAATCATTTCCGCCATTGGGCTGCGGCAAGTGTTGCCCGCACAAACAAACAAGACTTTGGTTTTGGGTGGTTTGTTTGCAGTGGTTGTCATGCTTCTTCTCCTAAATCCACCACCACGGGGTATTTGAATTGGCGTAATATCACGGCAAAGAAATCCCAGACCCACATGCCAAGCGCAATAATGCCCAACAAATCCCCGGGAAACAAATAAGTCTTTTCTTCAAACATCAGACGGTATTCGTGTGCCGCACTCTCACCAATTGCGGGCGGGAACATGATTAAAGCCGCAATGAACGACACGGTCAATAACAACATCACAATGCCGCGGATGTAACGTTTCGCGATGTAACAATGAATGCCTAAAAAGCCGAACGATGCGCCCGTTATCATTTGCCAAAACGGCAACTCGGCTGGTCGCACTTTGGACATCAAGATGTTTTGCCCGGGTTTGTACGGAGTGGTCAATTTCGCATGATAGATTTGTTCTTTCGTCAACGCGCAGTTTTTACACTTGGAAGTTCCTTTCGGTATTTTGGTTTGGCAGTACGGACAGCGCATTTCACGCATGAACAACGCATCCAAACGTTCGTCGGCATGCACCCGATGCTTAAACACCGCATCGGCTTGCGGTTTGGTGGTTGTGTCAGTAGGCTGATTCAATTCCGTCGTCATCAGTTTTTCTCCTATTTAAGTATGACTTAAAAAGACTAATTCCCCAAATCAAAATTGCACCCACTAATAACACCACACACACCGCAATCCAATCGGTGTCATCGTTATCAAGCACCACCGCACTCGCATTCGTCGGCACGGGCAATTCGTATTTAATCGTAGCCAAAGGAGTCACGGTATCCGTTGCAAATTCAGCAACCGATAAAATTCCATAGCCGAAATATTCGTCGTAACCTTCATCACCTTGGTCGTGTTCCCCAGTTGCTGCCGCCGCCAACAAGGCTTTGTGAGCGGGGTTCATGTAATAGCCGTCCGCTTGCTTATCCCAAGCCGACAAACCAAAATCCACCGCCGAATTTTTGCTGCCATCACTGTACAGCATGGCATAACACGCGGTCACGAACGGAGCCGCCATACTGGTCCCGTCACTGCGGAAGTAATAGTTGCCGTCCGCATCTTGACGGATAATCCAAGTGGAACTGGTACTCGTGGTGGCATACTTGTAACGGTATACGTCGGGATAAATTGTCCCCTTGTCATCGTGGTAAGGTTCCTTTTTGGCTTTTCCCAACAAAGCCACGATGTCACCACTGCATGCCGACCAAATTTCCGCCCCGGGCGCGGACACGCTGACATAATTATTATGGTAAGAAAAATTGGCTGACCAATACAAACCATCTCTGCCATCCGTGTTATCATAAGCCGCGACCGACAACACCCCTTCACACGCACTTGGCAAAGAATAATACGACACCCGCTCGTCTTCATCCAAATTGACGTTACCCGCCGCCACAATGGGCAAAATTCCCACTTTCAATAAACGGTTAATCGCATATTGGTAACCCGTATAAAGCACACCATTTTTTCGATAACCATTTTTTTCACAGCGGTATTTGTACAGCTCTTCTTCCTTGCTGCGATCGTAACCCGACGTTCCCAAACTTAAATTGACCGCCACGATGTTTTCTAATTTGACTTTGGATTCGTTATAATTTGCCGTAGTTTCCTTCCCATTCTTACCGACTAAATGAACACTGTTCCCCGTTTTTAACGCCCACAAGTAACGCACCGCATTTTCCAAGGAATACTCGTCAACTCGATTATCCAAACCGTGGAAAATCCGAATCGGTAAAATTTGCACGTTATTCAAGGTCATATCCGCCAAGACCCCCGCCACGTGGGTGCCATGCCCGTTCAAGTCTTCGTTCCAGGTTTGGTTCATTTGGTTGGTGAGACCTTGGCTGAAATCCATGGCATATTCACTTAAAACCCGTCCATTGAACACGGGGTGTGACATGTTCAGTCCCGAATCAACCACCGCAATCACCACGTTCTTCAAATCATTCTTAACATCTTCATCTTCATTCAATGCCGTCAAATAATCGTTATAGACTTTAATCCCCAACGCATCGTACAAACTTTCCCCCGTGGGCGCGTTAACATTATATTGGTCAAAGTAATAAGTGGTTTTGGCAAGCGGGGTGTTGGCTTCCGCCGCCGCCACCGCCAACGGCATGGGGGCAAAATGGACCACACCTTGTGCGCAACCCAAAACCGCCAACAAGGCAATCAGCAAGAACTTATTTGCAAAATTGCGCAATTTCATATATCCTATCTATATTATGGCAGAACAAGAAAAAAGTAAAGCATTGCAAGCAGCATTAGCAACCATTGAAAAAATTTATGGCAAAGGCGCGATTATGAAAATGGGTGACGGTCCCGTCGTGCGTAATGTCAAAGTCATTTCCAGTGGTTGTTTGACCTTGGACTACGCGTTGGGCATTGGCGGCATTCCGCGCGGACGGATTACCGAAATCTATGGACCCGAATCCAGTGGTAAAACTACGGTTTGTTTGCACGTGGTGGCGGAAGCTCAAAAAATGGGTTTGACCTGTGCTTACATTGACGCGGAACAAGCCTTAGACCCGATTTACGCGGAAGCCTTGGGCGTCAACGTCAAAGATTTGATTATCAGCCAACCCGACAGCGGTGAACAAGGTTTGGACATCGCGCACAAAT